>JAPOSK010000559.1 GCA_026709725.1 Paracoccaceae bacterium
AGGGAGCCAGAGAGGCTTTGTCAAGTAATCTTTGTAATTCCCCTTGTGAGTATACTCTGCAGGAAGAGACCGGGCAGCCTCGGAAAAGCGGCCTGCAATCTGCCCAGATGTCAGGTTTGAAGCCTGGGACAAGAACCCCGGTCGCACGGGTTCAACCAAGTAAATGATTCCCCATTCAAGATAGGCGAAATTGTACGCGGCGCGGCCAAAGGCGCGGAGATAACAATCTTCGACAGGGATCCGTTCTGCTAAACATTTCGTGGACATTGCAACATCCTCCTATATGACCATTGATACGGATGCCGTATCGACATTAACGCGGCATCGACATTTTTACCCCGCCGCCCGCCATTCCGCTATCGTGTTCACGCTCAATCCAGTGGAATGCCTCCACACGCCTCCCTGTGGCCCTGTGAGGTGGTCAATGCTTGTCGGTGTGAAGTGCCCTCCCCTGCCTGTGCTCCCGTGAGCGGCCTCCAGCGTGCGCCTACGGGACAGGAGAACGGGGCTTGGGAACAGGCGGAGGAGCGGTCAGGCGTCCCTGTACTGGTCGCGGCGCTGACCCCGGACGTGGGACCGATCGAGGAGCATGATCTTGGATCATTGCAAACAGATTCACACCCATGCCTTCCGAAGGTTGCTCTTTTCATATCTGTAGCAAATTGAGACTCTAATCGCCCCTGCTTGAGACTCTGGCGATTTTGAACTCACATTCAGTGAGACTCAGGCCGTCATCCTGCTCACATTCTATGAGACTCAACTCAGATTGTGTGAGACTCAACCCACGGGTATGAGACTCAGGCGGCCTCTCAGACCGAGAGGCCGGCAACACGCATGCGGTCCATCTTGCGTGGGCGCCCCAGCCGACCCCGGGCACGGGCGGCCTTGAGACCGGCCTGGGTGCGCTCGGCAATGAGATCGCGCTCGAATTCTGCCAGGGCGGCGAAGATACCGAACACCAGGCGGCCGGCCGAACCGGAGGTGTCGATCTCGGCACCGGCCCCTGTCAGGACACGCAGTCCCACATCCTGCTCGCGCAGCCGATCCACCAGCGCGACCAGGTGCTTCAGGTCCCGTCCCAGCCGATCGAGTTTCCAGACGACAAGGGCGTTGCCGGGCTGCAGGGCCTTCAGGCAGGCCTCAAGGCCTGGACGGACATCCTTGCGGCCCGACATGCGGTCCTCATAGATCCGTGCGTCCGGAACCCCGACCGCCTGCAGGGCATCCCGCTGCAAATCCAGCAGCTGGCTCCCATCGGCCTTCGAGACGCGGGCATAGCCGATCAACACGGTCAGTCCCCGCGTTCAGAAAGACAGGGGCCCTCCTGCAACAGGTTTTTGAGCGAGAAATGCGGGAGTTTGGGGTGCTGGTGGCCATTACTCGAAAAACGATCCCTAAAATGGTACCGCACACAGATCAGATGTCCTGTACTGTCCCAGATAGGCCCTGTCACCATTCAGGCGAACGGAGACAAAATAACCATCACCTGCCTCTGATTCCGGGATTTTGCATGTCAACGGCTCCGGCGGTACCGTGAAATCAGCCGCATTGTGGCCATGGAACTGGTCGGTCGGTGAATTCCGGTACCATTCAATGTCAAGTTGGAACGGACCGCGATCACCGGGATCCTCGCAAAGGTGAAATTCAAATACTGACTCATCCCTGGATAGGTGGGCGTTTTTGATGAATATCCACTTCCTATGAAACATCCGTCTTTGGCCGTCATCATAGAGTATTCGCTTTGCCCATTGTCTCTTTGCATCCGAATCCAGGAGATTGAGCAGAGTGTCACGTTCTGCTGCGGATCTGCAGACGATGTGCTTGAGATGATCAAGCAACAGCCAGTCCGCCACCAGCACTTCTGAGTGTCTGGCATTCAATATCATCGGTCGGTCTTGATCCCCATGCGAACCGACGGCCCCATCGTGATAAATCCGGGCAAAATTCATGCTGGCAAGAAACTCGGCTGATTTACCAATGTCAGTCTGTGGTGCCAGGCGCCCGCGGCTGAATCTGACACCCTGTTCTGACAGGAGGCGCACACTGAAGAGCAGGTGGACAGGCACGGGCATGTGGGCCTGATATTTGATTTTGGTTTCTGGTCGGATACCCTCATTCCTAAACTGCGTGGGTGTACAGGGACGGAAATACAGCCGCACGAGACGCCGCTGCCGATCCGTCATATTCTCAAGATGTCTTGGGCTGGCACTGTCCTTGACAATGCAGCGGCGCTCCTCAGCGAGTGCCCGTGACAACAGTTTCCCGCTGTTGAGGATCTTGGCAGTATTCTCAACATGATCCGAACGGTAAAGCCAGTTTGGCCAATGCCGCCGGGTGCCGGTAAGTTTCAACTCGCTGGCAAGACCACCCATAAAAGCCTGGATGGCCTCGGCATCATCCTTAGCCGGCAAGCCGCATGCTCCCAAACAGGTCCAATTGCCGTGCTCCGGGGGTTTGCGGTGGACTGATCTGGAGAGCGGTGGCGGGCCTGACCTTGAGTCTGGCAGAAGACGCCCAGACAGACACGGGCTGCACATAATCCAGATGTTCGAATATGGGCATGAGATATGCCAAATGGCGGGGCTCGGGAGCAATCCGATTGTGGGTGAGACCGTGATCCCTCAGTTGTGCCCAAAACTCACTGAGGGATTCAGCATTGATTCGCACTCGGGGCTGTCCGGATACCATGATCACAAGTGCGGGTGACTCAACATCATGATGAACCTCATACGGCGTGTGTGCATGCCGTGTCTCAAACTGCGATCGCTGTCGCAGGACGGCAATGACATCCTCCCACACCTCATGAAATGGCAAACTGGTCGGATCGGACCGCAGCCATTTCTTGATGCGTTCGGCATCCTTGTGTTCTGGAGGACCAGCATGATTGTGCCCGATATGGACACGGACAGACACGGGCAGTTTCCCAAGATACTTCTCCATCAAGGGTTGTACCTCGGTCGCGAAGTCAAGATCACCATTGCCACAGCCGAGCATCGGGAACGCGTACGATGCCGCCCCAATGACTGACCATGACTCACGGAACTTCTTGAGGCCTGCTTCAATGTATGCGGCTTGTGACGGTTGTCGCCAATGATCCTTGGTCGGAAAATTGAGAATCCATTTGTGGCGCGTCTTGTAGAGTGACAGCTTGCCGATCGTGAACAGTCCACGCTCACAATGGTCGCGGTACTGGTCGAACATGGCAGGGTAGATCCGCTTGAAGCGCAGGGCGAGTCCCTTGCCCATGACCCCTCGTATGTTCACGGTATTGACCAGAACCTTGGCAGGCGACTCGAAGAGATCGCCGTCGGTGTAGACAATCACGGACAGGCCTCCCGTATGTCGAGCACGATCTGGGTCTCCTCCATCGCCATGCCGTTCCCGGCGACTAAGTCCGGTTAACAGGTCTTCGCCAATGACTGGACCAGTCTTTCAGAGCGACCAGCAAATGTGTTGCTGTTTCGGACAATCTCTTCATTGATTCTCCGGGTGTCCTTCACGCCAATGGATGCAATCATATTGCCAAGATCATACTGATTTGGTCCCCCAAGTCGAATTGCCACACGCTGATGGATGGGCAGCCACTCACCAAGGTTGGACCACATCCCGACAACGAAGCTCTTGCTCGCAATTTGGATGACCCCACACCTGATTGAACCCTGTCCGACCATTTGCAGCGTATCGTCGCTTAGGGGCACTGAGGTAAAGGTCAAGAATCCATCTCGCAGTGCCTTTTTCTTGTATTCCGGAGATTCGATCTGGGCCCGCTCCTCCGGCGTAGTCGGCCGTCCAACATACCTCTCGAAGGCATCCGGGACCTCCGCCAGCAATTGTATCACTCTTTTTTCAATCATGCCCCGATTCTCAGGCATGCGCCTGCACTGACAAAAAATGAACCGAACCAGATCCTGTTTATCTTGTGCGGGCAACTGCAAACAGCGGCCATCCAGTGCGCAATTGACAATCCTGTCGATGACGGGTGCTGTGGCACTTTCGATTTTACTCAACTCCGTTTCAACATGCGTATCTGGCACGCCGGTCGCGTCGAATTGCGTGTAGAGGTTGCGCTCCAGCAGTGCATTGCCTGGTGTGGTTGTAAAGATTTTGTTCTCGGCCGCGTCCTTCTTGCAGCAGTACAGACGCCCGGCACTGTCAGTAAAATGTTTCAGGAGCATAACCGGGATGAAGTGATGTCGTTTCGGCTGGCTCATGGCTTGCCACCCGTGCAGCCTACGCAAATGCCTCGAGCATGGGTCATTGCCCGGCCTCCTTGTGTTTGCGGACATGGATCGGGTCCAGCTCAAACCGGCCCTCATCATTCATCTGCAGGAGTGTTGCGCGGTCCTCTTTGATCAGTTTCGCAACATCAATCTGGTGCAGGTCAACCAGATCATCAATGACCGACTGTGACCACCCGTAGTAATCCGCCGCCCAGGACAGGCGAACCACACCCACAATCTGGCTCTTGCTATTCAGGGCCTGGCTGCTTTGCAGGCGACCGCGACGCACGGCCTGCTCGACAGATCGAATCTCGCGGTTTGCAATGTGTGCGACAACCGCTTGCGTCATGAAGACACGATCGTAGAGGTTGAGACTCAACATGCCCGGATTCCTTCTCTCAAATTATCTAAGATACATCCGTTACATTAGTAAATATTGGTTGTCAACGTCACTCCGAAGATATATGAGACAATTATTTTGAATGGGGGATCCAATGACCGACGACTCATCGTCAATCAAAGAGCGCGAAGAGAAACTTTCAGGGTGTTGGAGAAGATCAGCACAGGCACTTCCCTTCCAGCCGCGGATCGGGCCCGGGCCGCGGCCGCCCTTGTTTATATCCAGCAGCAGCGTCAGGACGGTGGCGGTCTGTCGCTCTATGCCATCGAGAAAATCACAGGATTCTGGAGAACGTAAGTTCCGCCCTAAAACAGCCCGACGAATGCCCCCAGTATCCATATCGAGAACCCTGGTTCTCATAATGGATAATGGGGCCTTGAAAGCGCCCTGAAGGGACCCCGACATGACCACCTGTACCTGCGGTCGCCGTGCAGCGCCAGGGACGCTGGAAGACCACCCGCATGATCGGGCGGTATACCCGCAATGAGAGCGCAGAAGAGGCCCTGAGGTATTTGTGAGGGGAGGACCATGCCCGAGTCGGCAGCAGAGATGGCACGACAGTATGGCCTTGATGGCAAGACCTTCCGTCGGGCCTTGCGGGCCGAGGGCGTCCCGTGGCATCGACTGGGTGACCGCTGGGATCCACCCGAGGGCAGTTCCGAATATCAGGAGATGCTGCGGGTGGCTGAGAGACTTGCCGGAGACAGGTCGAGAAGGACCGCTGTGCGTGTGAAAACCCCGATGCAACAGATCAACCGAACGCAGTATGAGGAAAACATCCGGATATTCAAGAAGCGCATTGGTGATGACCAATGCCCCATCTGGCCCAGTGAAGCGGCGATACCATCGGGATCAGTTCCGGATCGATTCCTCCACTACTGGTCGCCTGCGGCGGGCGGGATGTTCCGCACCCGATATGACATGACATACCCCGGATCTCCATTGGAGAGACTGGATAATGAGACCCGTAAGCGT
>JAPOSK010000520.1 GCA_026709725.1 Paracoccaceae bacterium
CTTTCTTGAAGGCATGAAGCGTTGTCAATCGCTGCAAACCATCGACGATCAACAACTTTTTTGACTCTTTTTCACGAAATAAAAACACACTGGGGATCGGCAGGCCGAGCAGTATCGACTCGATGAATTTTGAAGCCTGTGGAGCAGTCCAGACGAAGTTCCTTTGAAATTCAGGTCGGTAGAGTGTTCCGCGCTCGAAGCGCTTCACCAACCCGTCAACATCAAAATCGGCACCCGATGTCGTGATCTGATAAACAACTTTCTCATCATCCAGGTTTTCATCTTTCTCATCACCTTCCAGAGTCTCATAATCTTCGAGCTGGGATTGTGAGCCTTGGGAATCGACAGACATTCCATCTTGTTCCATGAACCTGTTCTCCTAAGGGCGCAGCACACGGTATGTTGACGATACACAGGAAGAAAAGATGATGTCAAGATGTTGCCACCCCATCCCCAGGGCAATCGCACTTGAACCTTGCACGCATGACCGATGGCGGGACCATCACGTCCATGCGGGCCAGACTTAAAAAGCCGCCCGCGATGACACGTTCCTGCTCAAACCCATCCGTTCCGCAGGACAATTGACGGACACAGGAGAGTCGGCAAGGATTCAAGTGCGATCACCCCCCCCCTGATGTCACAACACTGATTGCCGCCGCGCTGCTGGCAATTACCCTGCCGGCGGCCACCCCGGTGCTGGCAGGCAAGGCGTGGGGCCCAACCGCCTGCACACCCGAGCCCGGCGACAACCGGGGCACGCTCTGGACCAGCCAGGACGATTGCACTGGCAAGGATTGCTCTATCAGGCGAAGCGGTGTTGCCCAACATACGCATAACAGCATTTGGCTTGATGTGGGCGTCCTCGCCAACTCCACTTTTGGCGGAGACTACCCGACCCTCCCGCCCGGCACCCCGAAACTGGTCCATCTCGCCGTGATGGGCAATGACGGCAAGGCGGGGCCCGTCGTCTGGGGGCGGGCGGCGGGAGCCATCAGCAGCACCAGCATCGACGAAAGTTTCCAATTTACGGGCCTCAAGCCCTTTGCTGTCTACTGTTTCCGGACGGCCCAGGATCCGAATGTTTCGCGGATAACGCAATGGATTGCCATGCAGGCCTGCCATAATGTCGGGGGGACTTGGAACAATACCGCCTTCAGCTGCACCAGGTAACAGAACCCGCATGCTGATCCTGTGGGGCAGGATGCATTGTGCCCGGCATCAGTGGCTCTGCGCAATGTGTGCAGGATCGGCAGAACTGCACCGATGGCGGTGGGAGCTGGAGCAACAGCAATCTCAGCTGCAGCAACTGACCGGACGGAGCGGGCACACCGGGAGCGGCTGGTGGTGTGAGCACCCTTGGGGTGACCCCATCAGAACAAGGATGGCATCATGGCACATTGGTTACCCCTTTTTTCGGATTGCAAATGCTTAGCGGCTGAATGAATCTGTTCATCGACAGCAGAACCTGCCACCGGAGCGCAGGCATCGGCAGCCCCCCTCTCGATCATGGCAAAGCATGTCCTGGTCTGGGGTACAAAAGACGATAGATGCGTTCGGAGGGGCCGCCGCGGTCATGTCACGGGAGACGGGGGGCCGCAGTCAATGGAAGGACCGTTCAAACCCGGTGGATTGGCTATGCAGCGGCAGCGAATTCACCGCTGAGGGGTGGTGCATATCGGCCTTTCTGCGCAACTCGGGGGATGGGACGGGTTTTTCGTCAGATCGCTGATCCGGGTCCAATGCGATTCTGACGGATCATGCATGATCAGTGGCTTGCAGATTTCCGGGGCGGCCATGCGGGAATCGTGCCCGACCATCCGACCCGTTTCTCCTGACACGCTTGGCAGGATCGCAGGAATGCCCGTCAGGCGGACAGTGGGATGCCGGGTGCTTTCAGGTCCTCAAGGATCATCCGGCTGGCTTTCTCACCGATCATGAGGGCGGCGGCATTGGTGTTGCCCGAGACGAGTTCGGGCATGATGGAGCAATCGGCAACGCGCAGATTTCCGATGGATTTGACTCGCAACCGGTCATCGACAACGGCATCCGCACCCGGCCCCATCCTGCATGTCCCCGACGGGTGGAAGATCGTCACGGCGGTATTCCGGACCCAGTCGAGAATGGAATCCTCCTCCTGCAGCGTCTCTCCGGGCTGGAATTCAGCTGTAATCAGGGATCGGAGCGGTTCATGAGTGGCGATGTTCCGAACGATCCGGACCGCATCAACGACGGTCTTCTGATCGGTTTTCGTCGCCAGATAATTTGGATGAATCGCCGGATAGTCGCCCGGATCAGGGGATGTCAAACGGAGGTGGCCCCGGCTCTCGGGACGCAGCTGACAGACCGATGCCGTGAAAGCCGGGAATTTATGGACCCCTTTCCCAACACTGTCCGCTGACCAGGGCTGCACCAGAATCTGAATATCCGGAGTCGCCATATGCTCATGGGATTTGACAAAACCGGCCACGAAACTCGCTGACATTGTCATGGGACCGGAGCGAAAGAGTGCATAATCAAGTGCCATCTTCATGCGCCGGAACACACTGTTGACATCGTCGTTGAGGGTGCGCGACCGGCAGGTCCAGACAACCCGGGCCTGCAGGTGATCCTGCAGGTTCTGTCCCACGCCGGGCAGTGCAGTCGTCATCGGAATTCCGAGCCCGGTCAGATGCTCCGGATCACCGATGCCCGAGTGCATGAGGATATGCGGTGTGCCGATTGCACCGGCAGAAAGAACGATTTCACGGGTTGCCTGAACGGTTTCGATCCGGCCAGCCGCTGTGCGGATTTCGAGGCCCGTCGCACGGCGGCCCTCAAACAGAAGCCGCCTGACGAGAACGCCTGTCCTGATGTGGAGGTTGGACCGCTTGCGGGCCGGATTGAGAAACGCCACGGCGGCACTGCAGCGACGGCCATTCCGCGAGGTGATCTGGTAGTCACCGATTCCTTCCTGCCGAACCCCGTTGTAATCGGGATTGGTCCTGTAGCCCGCCGCCAGGGCCGCCTGTTTCCAGGCTTCGGTGATTTCGCGTCTGACCGGGTTCTCGATAACCCCCAGCGGACCCTCGTCACCCCGGTAGGCATCGGCGCCACCGGCAAACGTCTCGGCATCGCGAAAAAGCGGCAGGAGGTTGTCCCAGCTCCAGCCGGTATTGCCCATTTGCCGCCAGCGATCATAGTCTTCCGGCTGCCCCCGGACATAGAGCAACCCGTTGATGGAAGACGAACCCCCCAGAACCTTTCCGCGCGGCCAATCCAGACTGCGGCCGTTCAGTCCCGGATCAGGTTCGGTCCTGAAACACCAGTCCAGGGCCGGATTGTGCATGGTCTTGAAGTATCCAACCGGAATGTGGATCCAGGGGTTGCGATCCCGTCCACCGGCTTCCAGCAGCAACACCCGCAGCCGGCCATTCGCAGTCAGCCGGTTCGCCAGAACACACCCGGCGGACCCACCGCCAACAATCACGCAGTCATACGTTGAGGAGTCGGGCATTGGCCACTGTCGTCATTGCAGGACCGGGACGGTCAAGGGGAAGTGGAGATGACTGGACCTGGAATGACCGGGAACGAGAGTCGTCATCGGGGCACAGGACCTATTTGTAGATGTCCGGCAGCAGTGCCGTTGAGATGGCGGGCATGTAGGCAATGAAGAGTGTCACGACGAGCATGAAGAGCACGAACGGGACGGCACGATAGGCGATTTTCAGGATCGACTCTCCGGTCAGGCCGGAAACAACGAAGAGATTGAGACCGAGGGGCGGGGTGATAAACCCGACACCAAGGGCAGTGATCATCATGATGCAGAACTGGATCTCGTTCATCCCGATATTGTCGGCAAGCGGTTTGAGAATCGGAGCCAGGATGTCAATGTTGGGGGTGGTCTCCATCACACAGCCCGCAGCGATCAGGATCACGATCATCATGAGGATCAGGACCCAGGTCTCATCACTGATTGATGTCGCCGCCGTGACAAAGCCCTGGGGGACACCGAGGATAGCCAGAGCCTGGGCAAGCGGCAGCGAAAAGGCGATGATCGGCAGGATCACGCCATTGACCTTGGCAGAACTCACCAGCATGGATGGGAAATCGCTCAGTTTCAGCGTCCCCAGAAGAAAACCCATGATGATGGTCACGACAACCGCAGTGGCGCCGGCTTCAGTGGGCGTGAGCCGACCGGAAAAGATCCCGTAGAAGATGATTCCCGGGACAATGAAGGCGTACCAGCCGGATTTGAGGGTCCGCACCAGCCGGTCGGACCACTCGCTGAAACTCATGTTGCCACCACCCTCCCAGCCATAGAGACGGTTCATGATGAGATTGGTGACGAAGATCGAGATGAGGATGGCGACACCGGGGATCACGGCAGCAAGAAAGAGTGTTGACGCTGAAATGCCAAGGACAAGGCCGATGATGATGTAGGCGATGGATGGCGGGATCAGAATCCCGGTGCAGGCTCCCGCAGCCACAAGGGCACAGGCATAGGGACGGGGGTAGCCGGATTCGACCAGCCGGTTGATGGTCATGCGACCCACTGCTGCCGCCCCCGCGGCATCCGAGCCGGAAATTGCCGCGAACATGCCGCAGACGAGAACCGTGGCAGATCCGAATCCGCCCCTGGCGAACTGGGTCAGGGCTTCGGCGACATCGAGAAATTTCCGGCTGAGCTGGGTCCGAACGAGGACATCGCCCGTCAGGATGAAAAGCGGAACTGCGGTCAGGGCAAAGTGGTCAATCCCGTGAAACAGGCTCTCGCCGACCAGCGAAAGCGGCAGGGCATCCGAGATGAGCAGCATGACGATGGCCGCCACACCAATGGCCGCCCAGATCGGAACGGCAAGCACGATGAGGCCAACAAAAAGAATGACCGGAATATAGAATTCCCAGCCCAGCTCGACCGTCTGTGCATTGAGCTGGTTCCAGAGCATTGGCGGACCTCAGTCGAACAGTCGATTGCCCTTGAAGACCGGGCGCTGGTGGCGGAGATCTCCAAGATCACGAATCATTGACTGGACCAGCCGAAAGCACACAAGTGCAAAACCGACGGGCACGGCCGCGAGGAACCAGACCTGGCTGATTCGGAGCCCGTGGGTCACGGAACCGAATTTGGCCGAGACCAGCACTGTCTCAAAGGACCAGTAGAGTGCAATGAGGGCAACCGCGACCATGACAAGATCACCAAAGATATACAGAAGGGTTCTGGTTCGGTTGCCGAGGTAATGAAGAATCACGTCAATGCGGATATGGGCACGCTCGCGAACCGCCGCTGCGGCCCCGATCCAGGCAAGATATATGAACGCGTAGCGGACGATTTCCTCGCCCCAGATTGATGAATAGGCCAGAATCTCCCGGCGGAGCACCTCAATGAACATCGCGGCGACGAGCATCACGTAGAAGACGATCAGCGCCCATCGTTCAGCGTTCCGGTTCAGGGAGTCAATCAATCACTGCATCCAATCTGCGGGGCCGGTCCCGGGGCCAATCAAAACCGTGTCCACCCGGCAATGGAACTGGCAGCAGCAGGGGGACATGGCAACTACGGACGGCAGGGCCAGAGTGATGTGCCCTGCCGATCTTTGACAGACCTC
>JAPOSK010000056.1 GCA_026709725.1 Paracoccaceae bacterium
AAGCGGAACGGATAAGGTATATGCCCTCCTGGCAGGGGTCGGGAGGCAGTGCAGGGCCATCCATTCGGGATCGGGTGGTGAGATCAGGGATGGGAGTTGACGTGCAACATGCAGCGATACTGGCTCTGGAGGATGGCAGTGTCTTTGAGGGTATTGCCATTGGTGCGGCAGGCAGTACCAGCGGTGAGGTCGTCTTCAACACCGCAATGACCGGCTACCAGGAAATCCTCACAGATCCATCGTATGCCCGGCAGATCATTACTCTGACGTACCCACATATTGGCAACACCGGCACCAATGATGAGGATAATGAGTCGCTGCGGGTCTGGGCCGCCGGGCTGGTCATCCGGGATCTGCCCCTCCTGGCCAGCAACTGGCGGAAACAGCAGACCCTGAGCAGGTTTCTTGAGAGCAGGGGCATTATCGGCATTGCCGAAATCGATACGCGCAGACTGACTCGCCGCCTGCGGGACAAGGGGGCCCTGAACGGTGCCATCATGACTGGTGCTGCGAATGATGGTGATCACAAGGCAAAGGCGATCGCTCTGGCAAAAGACTTCCCGGGCTTGAAAGGGATGGATCTGGCCAGGGAAGTCTCGGTCAGTGAAGCGTATGACTGGAGCGGGGGCGTGTGGACGCCCGAGGGTGGCTGCGGGCCCGGAGATGATGCGAAGTTCAGGGTGGTGGCCTATGACTTTGGTGTCAAGCGAAACATCCTGCGCATGCTGGTTGAGCGTGGTTGTCGGGTGCGGGTGGTGCCGGCGGAGACTCCCGCCGGGACGGTGCTTGCCATGCAGCCCGATGGTGTTTTTCTTTCAAATGGTCCGGGTGACCCTGAGCCTTGTGACTATGCAGTTCTGGCCATCAGGAAGTTTCTGGAGCAAGAGGTGCCGCTGTTTGGAATCTGCCTTGGATGCCAGCTGCTGGCTCTGGCCTCCGGTGCGCAGACAATCAAGATGCAATCGGGGCATCACGGGGCCAATCATCCGGTGCAGAACCTGAACGACGGAACTGTGATGATCACCAGCCAGAATCATGGATTTGCCGTGGATCCCGAGACTCTGCCTGTGACCTTGCGGGCCACACATTTATCCCTTTTTGATGGATCGCTGCAGGGTATAGAGCGCATCGATAAACCCGCCTTCGCATTTCAGGGTCATCCCGAAGCCAGTCCCGGTCCCCATGACGCGGCACCACTCTTTGACCATTTCATTGAACTGATGCAACGATAGGCTGTCCGGAAAGAGATCCCGCAATGCCACGCAGAACAGATATTGAGAGCATTCTGGTTATCGGTGCCGGACCCATCGTGATCGGTCAGGCCTGTGAATTTGACTACTCCGGCACCCAGGCCTGCAAGGCTCTGAAGGAAGAGGGCTATCGGATCATTCTGGTGAACTCCAATCCGGCCACCATCATGACCGATCCGGCTCTGGCGGATGCAACCTATATCGAACCTGTCGAGTGGGCGATCGTGGAGAAGATCATCGCCAGCGAGATGCCCGATGCCATTCTTCCCACCATGGGCGGCCAGACCGCCCTCAATTGCACACTGGACCTGAATCGTCGGGGGGTTCTGGCAAAATACAATGTGGAGCTGATCGGCGCCACATGTGAGGCGATAGACAAGGCAGAGGATCGCGCACTGTTCGACAGGGCGATGACAGGGATTGGTCTTGTGACCCCGCGCCATGTCATGGCGCATACCATGGAGGATGCCCGTGTTGCGATGGACGAAATCGGTTTTCCCTGCATTATTCGGCCATCCTTCACACTCGGCGGGTCCGGTGGTGGTATCGCCTTCAACAAGGAGGAGTTTGACGAGATCTGCTCCCGCGGACTTGAATTATCACCGACCAATGAGTTGCTGATTGATGAATCGCTGATTGGCTGGAAAGAATATGAGCTGGAGGTGGTGCGCGACAGCAATGACAATTGCATTGTCGTATGTGCCATTGAGAATCTTGACGCCATGGGCGTGCACACCGGCGATTCCGTTACCGTGGCGCCCGCGCAGACCCTGACGGACAAGGAATACCAGGTCATGCGCAACGCAGCCATCAACGTGTTGCGCGAGATCGGTGTGGAGACCGGAGGCTCGAATGTACAGTTTGCCGTGAATCCAAAAAACGGCCGCCTGGTTGTGATTGAGATGAACCCGCGGGTTTCCCGTTCATCAGCACTCGCCTCCAAGGCCACGGGCTTCCCGATTGCCAGGGTTGCTGCCAAACTGGCGATTGGTTTTACCCTGGATGAACTGCGCAATGAGATTACCGGCGGAGTTACCCCGGCATCCTTTGAGCCCGCCATTGATTATGTGGTCACCAAGATTCCCCGTTTCACGTTCGAGAAATTTCCCGATGCGAATGATCGCATCACCACACAGATGAAATCCGTGGGCGAGGTGATGGCAATCGGTCGAACGTTTCAGGAATCGCTGCAAAAGGCCTTGCGCGGCCTGGAGGTGGGCATGTGTGGATTCGACCCTGTTCTTGACAGGGATGCTCCCGATGCCCGGGACATTTTGGTGCGCGAGATCAAGGAACCCGGACCGCAACGCATCTGGTACCTTGCCGAAGCCTTCCGGTCGGGATGGACAATCGAAACCGTAAACGAATTGAGCGGTATTGATCCATGGTTCCTGGCCCAGATCGAGGATCTTGTTGCCCATGAACAACGGCTGGGCAGTCTTGAACTCGCCGATATCGGTCATGACGCCATGCGCTTCTACAAGCGAAAGGGGTTCTCCGATCAAAGGCTCGCGCAACTGCTTGATGCGGATGCCGGTGATGTCCGGGCCGTCCGGCATGCGCTCGGGGTGCGACCGGTCTACAAGCGGGTGGATACCTGTGCCGCGGAGTTTGTTGCGACCACAGCCTACATGTATTCCACCTATGAAGAGGAGTGCGAGGCCAACCCCTCCGACCGGGACAAGATCATGGTTCTGGGTGGTGGGCCCAACCGCATCGGCCAGGGAATCGAATTCGATTACTGCTGCGTTCACGCCGCACTCGCCATGCATGAGGATGGTTTTGAGACCATCATGGTGAACTGCAACCCGGAAACAGTGTCCACCGATTTCAATATTTCGGACCGGCTGTACTTCGAACCACTGACATTCGAGGATGTCCTTGAGATCGCCATGATGGAAAAGCCAAAAGGTGTGATCGTGCAGTTCGGCGGTCAGACCCCGTTGAATCTGGCACGGCAGCTGGAGCAGGCCGATGTGCCGATTGTTGGCACTTCGCCCGATGCCATTGATCACGCCGAAGACCGTGAACGCTTCCAGCGGCTGATCCGGCAGCTGGGTCTGCACCAGCCCGCCAACTGTACAGTCCGCAGCGTGGAAGCGGGTCTTGAGCAGGCCAGGCGCATTCGTTACCCCCTGGTGGTCAGACCATCCTATGTGCTTGGGGGTCGCGCCATGGAAATTGTTTACAATGAGGCAGAACTTGCCCACTACATGCGGAAGGCAGTTCTGGCCTCCGATGCAAGTCCGGTTCTGCTGGATCACTATCTCGATGCGGCGATAGAGATTGATGTGGATCTGGTTTGCGACGGCAGGCAGGTCGTTGTGGGCGCAATCATGCAGCATATTGAACAGGCAGGCATCCATTCCGGAGATTCGGCCTGTTCCCTGCCGCCCTACAATCTGCCCGATGCAGTCCAGTCGGAAATCCGCCTGCAGGTGTCTGCAATTGCGCTGGAGCTTGGTGTTGTCGGCCTGATGAACGCTCAAATCGCCTATCAGGATGGCAAGATCTATATCATCGAAGTGAACCCTCGGGCGTCAAGAACAGTGCCTTTTGTTTCCAAGTGCATTGGCCAATCGCTGGCCAAGGTGGCCGCCCGTTGCATGCTCGGCACATCGCTGGCTGAGCAGAATTTCATCGATGAGGTGATCCCTCGTGCCTTTGCTGTCAAGGAAGCGGTTTTTCCATTCAACAAGTTTCCCGGTGTCAATCCCATTCTGGGTCCGGAAATGAAGTCCACCGGTGAGGTGATGGGGGTTGGCACGTCCTTTGCCGAAGCCTATGCCAAGTCCCAGCTGGGGGCCGGGGAGCACATCAGGACCAGCGGCAATGCGTTTATCAGTGTTCGTGACCGCGACAAACCGGCTGTGGTGGATATGGCCAGGCGTTTGCTTGATCTTGGCTATTCCCTGATTGCAACGCATGGCACTGCAAAGGTTATTGCCCATGCAGGATTGCCGGTCCAGCGTGTAAACAAGGTCCTTGAGGGCCGGCCGCATGTTGTCGACATGCTTAAGAATGATGAAATCCAGCTTGTGTTCAATACCACGGAAGGCAGACAGGCGATCGCGGACTCTGCCGCAATCCGCAGTACAGCCCTCCGTCAATCCGTGTTTTGCACAACAACCATCGCCGGGGGACTTGCAGTCTGCGATGCGCTGGAGTTCGGCGACGACTTCTCCGTCTACGCACTCCAGAAACTACACGCAGAACGCACCCAACCCTGAGTTCAATTTCCTGACATGCATCCCAATAGACATCAGAACCGGCACTGCACGGAACAGATCAGTCGTCCTGCGGCCCCAACAGTTCCGACAGCACATTTTGACGCAGGTCGTTTGCTCATCATCGTCCCAGGATCTGCACTGTCGGCAGGTCTCAAGTGCCATTCGGACACTGCCTGTCGCAGAGCCGGCTGCCATCATCAGGAAAACACATGCGAGTGTTCCGCATCGCTGACCTGATTGAATTCACCTGATGGAGGGGCCGGCGCACCCGGATCAGGTTCACTGATTGGCGGAACGGGGCAGTCCCCGAATTGTGCCATTTTGCCGCAGACCATTCGAAGCATACGTCCTGTCCGCCTTCATTGGACGGGTCGATATCAGCGCGCCGAATGATCATGCTTGACCCGATCTGATTTTCAATCGTTGCCGGATCAAGGATCATCGGAGATGTTGCCTATATCGCCCTTTTGGCGTGTCAAGGATCTGACAAGTCCCTTTGCTGCATGCGGGAAGTCATCAGAGGATTACCGGATCGCATGATCGCGTGGGGGATCTATTCCCTGCATTGCATTGTGTCGACCACTGCATGGTCACGCCTGGTCGCAAGAAAACTGCGGGTGATATGCATCACATGGGCCCCATGCTGGTTCCTGCCGGTATGGCATGCGGTGACGATACCGGATTCGGGTCGTGATGCGCTGTCCCGGATGGCGAGGATGCGGGTTTCGGCATACAGCGTATCGCCAACATAGACAGGGGCTGGAATCTCCACCCTGTCAAAGCCGAGATTGGCAATGGCTTTCTGGCTGGTGATGCGCACGCACATGCCGGTGATGAGGGCCAGTGTGAACGTCGAATTGACCAGGGGTTGACCGAACTCGGTATGGGAAGCATAGTTTGAATCGAAATGCAGGGGGTGTGTGTTCATCGTCAGATTTGTGAACCAGGTGTTGTCTGTTTCCGTGATTGTACGTCCGGGCCAGTGTTCATAGATATCACCGACCATGAAGTCCTCAAGGGACAGCCCCGGATCCTCACGGAACCGTTGTCCCTCAACATGCCGCATACCGTTCAGAGTACGTGTCATTCTC
>JAPOSK010000264.1 GCA_026709725.1 Paracoccaceae bacterium
GAATTCTGGCAAAATCTCGGTTCGGAAGTCGAAATCATGACACCGGAACATCACGACATGGTCCTTGCCGTCACCTCTCATATCCCCCATCTCATTGCATACACCATGGTCGGAACCGCAGATCATATGCGCCGGATCAGCAATTCCGAAGTCATCCGCTACTCGGCCGCCGGATTTCGGGATTTCACCCGCATTGCGGCATCCGATCCGACAATGTGGCGTGACGTGTTCCTGACAAATCGAAACACGACACTCGATATTCTGGGGCGGTTTACTGAAGAGCTGCTCACCTTGCAGCGCGCCATCCGTGATGCCGATGGTGACTTCATGCACGATTACTTCACCCGGACCCGCGCCATTCGCCGGGGCATTCTCGAAGCCCGTCAGGATACCGCCGCACCGGATTTCGGACGCCAGCGCCAATAGCCGGACATTCACAAACAATTTCAACGAGGTGTATTCGGAAAATGCTGAATCATCGATCATTTTTTCCGGCACGATCCTGATCATTATCCTGATTTTCTGTGTGCTGCTTGTATCGGTTTGATGTCAAGCACTGGACTTGCTTATACATCTGCCAATTCCGAAAGCATCGGAATCATCGGAATGACATCAGGTTCGGTGTCAGGGTGGCAGACCGTCCGACAGATCAACCGGCCTGTTCTCTTCAGATGTCTGTTGCTTAAGACAGCAGGTGCAATCAGCGCGGGTTTTCTGTAAATTCCCTTCGTTGCATGCCCAAGAGGAGGAACTGGCAGATGCTTAAATCTCTTACAATCAAAGATTTTACAGTCTTCAAAGATGCAGATCTGAAGTTTTCCAGAGGCCTAAACGTCATTGTCGGGGCGAATGGAACAGGAAAGACCCATCTTCTGAAACTCCCGTATTCAATCATGGCCATGAGCGCTCAAGAATCGAGGAAGCGCAACGGATGACCTACAAAAACACTGCTCCAGACCAGGATTGCTGAAAAGCTTGACGGTGTCTTCCGTCCGGAAGATCGACTCGGTCGCCTTGTGCACCGTCAGAGAGGACATAACAGTTGTGAAGTGAGCCTCCGATTCAGGCAGCCTGAGTTATGCGTGTCCTTTGCATTCTCCTCCCTTGCCAAATCCGAAGTCACCGTGAACAGCCCTCTCGCCGAATGGCAGACCTGCCCCCTGTCTTCATTCCCACCCGGGAGTTGCTCACCATCTATCCCGGATTTGTCTCGCTCTATGAAACACGCCATTTGGAATTCGATGAGACCTGGCGGGATACCTGTCTCCTGCTCGGTGCCCCGGCTCTCAAGGTGAAACGAGAAGCAGTCATCGCAGACCTGATTGCGCCCTTGGAGAAACAGCTCGGTGGTCGCGTGGTTCTTGACAGCAACGGTCGATTCTATCTGAAACCGTTCAATGCGGGCAATCTGGAGATGCCTTTGGTTGCAGAAGGGTGGCGGAAACTCTCCATGCTGGTGCGCTTGATTGCCACGGGATCGCTTCCTGAGCGGGGATGCCTGTTCTGGGATGAGCCGGAGGCCAATCTCAATCCCCAACTCATCCATGAAATCGCAAAGGCGATCCTCGGCATCTGTCAGGCCGGCGTCCAGGTTATCCTTGCCACACACAGCCTGTTCCTGCTCCGGGAGTTCGAGGTCCTGCTCAAATGTGAGTTTGACACAGCCTGTCATCGCTATTTTGCACTGGACAGAGGCGATGATGGTGTCGTTGTATCCCGGTCCAACGACATTGAGGATGTCGAGCCGCTGCTCTTGCTGGAAGAGGACCTGAGGCAGTCTGACCGTTATGTCGAATGTTTCATGCCGGGTGCGGAGGCCGGATGATGACAACACTCGCGGAAGGGAAACTCACCTTCATCTTTCCGGCATCCTGCCAGGTCAGCAAATATGATGAGTGGTCCTTTTGTCGGTGTCAATTCCAGTCTGTCGCAGGTGGGTGCAAGGCCGTTGATATCCTTTGCATCGACAGCAATGTCTCCTGGTTGATTGAGGTCAAGGACTACCGGCATCATCCCCGCACCAAACCCTCATGCATTGCTGACGAATTTGCGATAAAGGTCAAGGATACCCTGGCAGGCCTGGCTGCGGCAGCAAAAATGGCGAACGATCCCAACGAGAAACAACAGGCCGGACAGTCCCTGAAAACGAAAAAGTGGCGCGCTGTTCTTCATTTGGAACAATCTTCGATCCAATCGAGACTCCGACCAGGGTCCGCCACCACTGCCTCGTTATTGCAAAAGCTCAGAACCGGGAAGTTGAGGGCGATCGACGCCCATCCCATCATTTGTGGTCGGACCCATCTTCACGCATCCATTCCCTGGTGCGTTCAATGAAATGTGTTCCACAGTGACTTGGGGAGCACCATGAGAACACGGGACCATTGCTGTCCGGTTTTATTGCCTCTCTTGGTCAAGCCAACTGAGTTCGGAGCCGCACATTTGAAATTTAGGAGGCTGGTCTCTTGAGGGACAGTCCGTATATTTGCCAGATTCACCGGGAACTTTTGGCCGAATTGTGCGGAGTCTTCCTTGTGATGGAGGGGACTGTCGAGTGTTTTGAGTTGTGATGTCTTGCATGACATTGTAGCGGCTGCAGGATACCGTATTTTGCGTGCCGGCATTCTTTACCGAAATGGAATGAAGACATGGCTGTATATGCCAACAAGATTGCGATCAGTCCCGGATACGGAGACACGGACATCAAGATGCTCATAGCGGATTTTCCGTTCGACTATGGGGATTACCTTACCCGGTCGTCCTCCGATGGCATCGGTGAGGTTCCGTCTGACAAACTGGGCACGCCAGTCGCAGTCATTGGTGGTGGTGTTGCGGGTCTCGTCGCAGCATTTGAATTGATGCGCATTGGCTTGAAGCCGGTGGTCTATGAGGTTTCCGACGTGACTCTCGGCGGGCGATTCAGCAGCCGAATATTCCCGGTCGGTGAATCCCAATGAGTCGATGGCAGAACTGTTCATCGGCGAGCCATTGTCGATTATTTGGGATGATCAACCCCGATTCATCGGAGCCTTCAAGAATAACCTACCTGGCGATTATCGCATCCAGCGCGAACTGTTCACAGCCTTCAAGGAGGATGGAGTCTCCATTGCCAATGGTGCTTTTCTGGCTGGGGACGATATTTCTTGGACTGGAGGATGGAGCGAAGGCGCAATTCATGCTGGACCGAACGCGGCCTGGGGCGTGATGAAGCACCTGGGAGGACGCAGCTTTGGCGCGAATCCCGGTCCGGGCGATGACGTGATCTATGAGAAAATGGCTCCAGTGAAACTTCCCGAATCATGACAAAATTTCTTATCATACAGAACAGGGAGAACTGAAATGCAGATGTCACACAGGATCAAGCGCAGAGGTTTTCTGGCGGGGTCCGCGGCCAGCCTCGGTGCGGCGACCTTGGCCATGCCATTCATTGGTCGGGCGGATTCCACCGCAACGCTTCGGGTCGGCACCTATGGTGGATATTTCCAGGACTCGTTTGACGCGCACATCTATCCGGAATTCACCAAGGAAACGGGAATTCCGGTTGAATCGATTGGCGAGCCGACAGGCGAGGCTTGGCTTGTCCAACTGCAGGCTGCGGCGCGGGCGGGTCAGGCGCCCGCGGATGTCTCCATGATGGCGCAGGTGCCGCGACTGAAGGGACAGAAAAGCAGACTCTGGGCACCGCTTGACGAAAGTCGCCTGCCAAATGCTGGCAACTTGCCGGACCATTTCGTGCACCGTTACGATGATGGGTCGGTCAGCGGAATCGGTGCTGTGGCATGGTACATCACTCTCGTGACCAACACCGACATCTACCCCGTCGCGCCCGGAAGCTGGAGGGTGCTCTGGGATCCGGCGAACGAGGAGAGGCTTGGCCTTCTAGCCCTCGTGACGAACTCCTTCCTGCTGGAAATCACCGCCACGACATGGTTTGGCGGTATCAAAATTCTTGACACAGAGGCTGGCATTCTCCAGGTCATGGACAAGCTCGCGGAAGTCAGGCCAAATGTCCGCCTGTGGTATCGTGACGAAGGGCAGTTCCAGCAGGCACTGGAGACCGGTGAGATACCGATGGGCCAGTATTACCATGACGTGACAGGCCTCGCGGCGGCTGACGGCAAGCCTGTTCGATCCACGTTCCCGGAAGAAGGCGGTGTTCTGGATTCCGGTTCATGGAGCGTTTCGAAGGCATCGGAGCGGCTTGAAGAGGCCCATGTGTTCATTGATTACATGTGCCAGCCTTCAGTCCAGTCGAAGCTGTCGCGCTTCGTCGGAACAGCACCCACGATCATGCGTGAGATGACAGACCTGACTGACGAAGAGTTTGCCGCCGTCGCGAGCGACATTTCTCCGATCCTGCCACGTTACGACATATATGAGGCCCGTGGAGACTGGTTGAGCCAGAAATGGTCTGAACTGATCGTTCGGTAGGCCATTCTGAGTGCTGGTGGGCGGGAGGCCTTCGGAGGAGCCTTATGACGTCTCTCCGCGGGGAGGGCCTTGTCCGGACGTATGGCGGGGTGGTCGCAATTGACGGTGTGACGTTCGACTTTCCTGACGGACGGTTCGTATGCCTGCTCGGCCCTTCCGGCTGTGGCAAGACGACCCTGCTCAGGCTGATCGCAGGCCTTGAGGTTCCGACCGCTGGCCGGATTCTGTTCGATGGCGTTGACTTGTCAAGTGTCCCGGCCCATGATCGCGGCATCGGGATGGTGTTCCAGTCGCTTGCGCTGTTTCCACATCTCACAGTTGCAGAGAATGTTGCCTATCCGCTCAGAATCCGCAGGATTGCCCGGACCACCTGCAAGATGCGCGTGGATGAACTGCTTGATCTGGTGAAACTTCACGATGTGCGGGATCGGCGGATCCATCAGCTGTCGGGTGGTCAACGTCAGCGTGTGGCGATTGCTCGGGCCCTTGCCATTGAACCAACGCTCTTCCTTCTTGATGAACCCTTGTCTGCGCTTGATGCCCTGCTGCGGGAACACATGCAGGTCGAACTGCGTTTGCTCCAACAAAGACTTGGCATCACGACTGTCGTCGTGACACATGACCAGCGCGAAGCCATGACCATGGCGGACTTGGTTGTCGTGATGAACCGGGGATGTATTCTTCAGGCGGCACCCCCGATTGAGATTTATCACAATCCTGCAAACTCCTTTGTCGCGAGTTTCATCGGTGCGGCCAATCTTCTGGAGTGCCGCCGGGCCAAGGGGGAAACCGTCGAGATCTTCGGGCGGCGGGTGACCATCCCAGAGGGCCGCGCATCCGGCATATCCGTCGGCAAGGACGGGATGCTTGCGGTTCGTCCCGAAGATGTGTCCCTCAAACCCACTGTCGGCGAAAATGACTTTGAGGGTGTGGTCGAATTTATCCGCGACCTGGGTGCCAGCGTTGAGATTTCTGTGGCGGTGCATGGTCAGACGATATTGTCGGTTTCGACACCCAAGGATCGCCCGCCGGTCGAGACAGGACAAAGAGTCGGCATCAGCTTCAACACCAGTCGCGTGGCGTTGATGCCGCAATGATGACCCAGCGGGATGGGACGACCTTCTGGACACAGGTGCTGATG
>JAPOSK010000450.1 GCA_026709725.1 Paracoccaceae bacterium
CAGGGATGTCGCCAAGGATATTGAGGCATCAGCATCAGCGCGTGATCTTGGTCTTGATGCCTTTGACAATGTCGCAAAGCGCGTGGGCTCGACGCTTGGAAAGGGTCCAACCGGAATCGCGGCAACAGGAGCTGCTGCCACTGCTGCAAACATGATTATGAATCCCGGCAAACCTGCCGGGACCGAGAGTGTGATGCAGGAGGGAGATCATGAGAAGGTCGAAGGCCGCAAGGGGGTCAGGGCTGCCGATTCCAGTCAGTCGACAACCATGAAGCCTGATCACGATCAGAAGCATGCGGGTCCGCGCAATGATCCGATGTCCAGCGGCGCCGAACCCCCTGATGTCACGGCGACCAGTGCGAATGAGCGTGCCTCCTGACCAGAGATGGACGAGGATGATGTCGACAACAGCCGGGCGTCGCTGATTGAGCACCTTACGGAACTCCGCAAACGACTTATCTATTGCATTCTGGCGTTTCTGGTCGGCATGGTTGTCTGCTTCGCCTTCTGGGAATTCATTTTCCAGTATCTGACCGATCCCATCTGCAATGCTCTTGTCGAGCGAGGCCAGGCCTGCAACCTTATCCTGATCAAGTTGCAGGAAGGGTTCTTTGTCGCTGTCCGGATCTCTGTCATGGGCGGGATCATCCTTGCCTTTCCCTATATCAGTTTCCAGATGTGGCGGTTTGTGGCACCCGGTCTGTACCGTGATGAAAAATCCGCCTTCCTGCCCTTCATGCTGGCCTCACCCTTCATGTTTCTGCTTGGGGCGGCCTTTGCTTTCCTCGTCGTCATTCCGCTTGCCTTCAACTTCTTCCTCGGCTTTCAGCAGGACTCCACGGTTCTCGGTCCGAATGGGGCGCCGCCACCAGCCGCTGAGCAACCTGTGACAGAAGCACCGGCCGTTGAGCCATCCGGCCCATCCATTGCAGCCCTTGATCAAAACATCATCACCAGTGCGGGTGTGACATTCCAGGGGTCGGTTGCCGAATACCTGACCCTGACCATCAAATTCATCCTGGCCTTTGGCCTCTGTTTCCAGCTGCCGGTGCTCCTGACGCTCATGGGGAAGGCCGGTCTTGTCAGTGCCGGGGGTCTGGCAGCGTTCCGCAAATATGCCGTCGTTGCGATCCTGACCCTTGCTGCCGTTGTCACGCCCCCGGACGTGATCACTCAGGTCATTCTCTTTACAGTTGTTTACGGTCTCTATGAGATTTCCATCTTTCTGGTGGCCCGGGTTGAGCGCCGCCGGGTCGAAGAGTACAGGGAGCAGGGGATTCATTTTGATGATGACGACAGCAAATCAGGGCAGGATCAAGGTCCAAACGCAGGCGAAACCGGCACAGGGTCCAATCGGAAAGAGCAACACGAACCCGCTGAACACTCCAATGACAGAACCACTTGAGCGCATCGCCGCGGCCCTTGAGCGGCTTTCACCGCCGGGTCATCCCGTGCCCGATCCCGCCGCCGCAGAGGCGTATGTCTGGCGCGTTGGTCCGGATCGCTTGCAGCCGGTGGAGGACATCAACCGCATTGACCTTGATCTGCTGGTGGGCGTTGAGCGCGCCCGGAATACCCTGCTCGCGAACACCCGCAGCTTTGCAAGGGGTCTGCCAGCCAACAACGCATTGCTGTGGGGCGCGCGGGGGATGGGGAAGTCATCTCTGATCAAGGCCGTGCACGCCACTGTGGCCTCAGACCACCCATCACTCAAACTTGTTGAGTTGCATCGTGAAGATCTTCCATCACTGGATCGCCTGCTTGATATTCTGCGCGGTTTTGCAGCATCGTGCATCCTGTTCTGCGATGATCTGTCCTTTGCGCATGATGAGCACCATTACAAATCACTCAAGGCTGTCCTTGATGGCGGGATCGAGGGGCGGCCAGGGAATGTCATATTCTACGTCACCTCGAATCGCCGGCATCTCATGCCGCGTGACATGATCGAGAATGAACGGTCAACCGCAATCAATCCTTCGGAGGCCGTGGAGGAAAAAGTTTCACTCTCCGACCGGTTTGGTTTGTGGCTGGGATTTCATCCATGCAGCCAGAAGCAGTATCTCAGGATGATTCAGCGCTATTGTGATGCCTATGACCTGCCGGCTGACGAACATGATCGGGTCCAGGGTGCAATCGAGTGGCAACAGACGCGCGGTGCCCGTTCCGGCCGTGTCGCCTGGCAGTATATTCTCCATCTTGCCGGAAAGTCCGGTGTGCGGATTCCCCCAACGACAGGTTGACAGGATTGGCGACAGGTTGACAGGATTGGCGACAGGTTGACAGGATTGGCGGTCAGTTCCCGACTGCCGGCCCGGTCCCGTTTGGAGATCATCCGCCGACATGATCATCACCGGTTTGTGGTCAAATGCCGGTGTCGGGCCTGATGCCCGGCAACCGGGCCCCGGGAGTTTGCCTGCCCACTGAAACCCGGAGGGCCGGTCAATCCCTACTTCGGATAACTGTCCGGCGGCAGATAGGAACGCGGATCAACACCGACAGTTCCCTCGCGTGTCTCAAAATGCAGGAAGCCGGGCTTTTCAGCCAGGACCCCGATCTTCTCGCCCAGTGTGACAACATCGTCTTTCTTGAGGGTGACATCGGTGAGATGCTGGTAGACCGAATAAATGTCATTGGCATGACGAATAAGCATAATCGTCGACTGTTCAGTCAATCCAGAGACCAGTGCGACCCGCCCGTCAGCAATCGCAAAAAC
Source organism: Paracoccaceae bacterium (assembly GCA_026709725.1). Taxonomy (GTDB): domain Bacteria; phylum Pseudomonadota; class Alphaproteobacteria; order Rhodobacterales; family Rhodobacteraceae; genus MPNP01. The sequence continues at coordinate 2,714 of JAPOSK010000450.1, forward strand.
ATCGGCTCCCGCCGGCGCCGCAATATCAAGACCACCGTGACCGGCCGACGAAGTGATTTCATCCACGATCCGGCCTTCCATCGGTTTGGCAAAGCTGGGGGGCGGTGCCTCACTGACGATTTCTGCCGGAGGCGGGTTGCCCGGCACCACATCTGCAGTCTGGGCGGCATCGGGCGCTGTTTCAGCCGGTGTCGCAGATTGATCCTCATCGGCACCGGGGTCGGGTGCAGGTGACGGAGGATCGGCAGGCGCGGAAGGCGGCGGTTGGCTCTCGGTCGGATCCGTGCCCTGCGGCGCGCTGGAGGTCCGGGTCTCCGGTTGCCTGATGGGGACAACCAGAACCATGCCGGACCTGACGGTGAAGTCGGATTGCATTGCGTTCCATTCCGCAAGCGTCCGGACTGAAATACTGTAGATTTCGGCGATGGTGTAGAGCGTCTCACCGGGTCGGACCGTGTGTCGAATGTAGGCTCCGTCGGGGACTTCCGTATCGGTGACGGGGTCATCCTGTTCAGTGATGACGGCATCACGGGGCACATCCTGATGGATGGCTGGCAGGCGGATGACGGTTCCCTGGGAGAGACGCCGATTGACATTCAGGCCATGATTGATGTCGGACAGTGTAAAGCGGTCTTCGCCGACCCGGCTGGCAAGGTCCGTCAGTGTTTCGCCTGCCAGCACTTCGGCATAGCGACGTCCACCAATCATGATGATCCCGTCCTGGTCTGCGGCGGGCCAGGGCTGCAGTGTATCAATGTCGGTGGCTCCGGCCCGGCCGGATGTCACATCGCTGCGGAAATCAACGCACCCTGCCACCAGCATGGCAAGGCCAGTGAGGAGGATGCAGGCTGATAAATCCTGCCGGCGCGTCATGGTCATGCTGCGGTGCCTCCCTGGATTGCCAGCGATTGACAGTATGCGGATATGCTCATTGCACCAGACCTTGACGCATAGGGACAAACTTAACCCGGAAGAGACTTTCCAGATGCACATTTTTGGCGGATTTTTTGATCTTCGTCAATCGCTGAACGGTCTGGGACTCGACACACGGCAAAACCATGATGCCATCGACATTCAGCAAATTGACCAGATCCTGCGGGACGCTGGTCGCTGCGGCTGTGACAATGATCCGGTCAAATGTCTGATGCGCATCCAGAACCGATGCACTGTCGGCATGATGATATGTGATATTTGTCAATGCATAGACCTCGGTCAGGAGTTTGCGCGCCAGATTCTGCAGGGATTTGATGCGCTCAAGGGTGACGACATCTCTGGCAAGGCATGCCAGTATGGCGGTCTGGTAGCCGGAGCCGGTCCCGACTTCAAGAACTGAATGCGCGTCCGAGATCTCAAGGGCATGGGTCATGAATGCGACAAGCGAGTACTGACTGATTGTCTGGCCGCGACCGATGGCCAGCGGGATGTCATCATAGGCAATGTCCTTGTAACTGTCCCTGAGGAAATCGCGCCGGTCAATTTTTGTAAAGATATCCAGCAGACCGGCATCATTGAGACCCTTGTCCTCGAGAGCCCGGGTCACAATTGCCGGCCAGTCATGCGCCATCAAGTGCCTCCGCAAGTTGCCGGGTTGCATGATGATCCGTGAGGTCGGCGCGCATTGGCGTCACCGTGATCCAGTTCTCCTGATTGAGCTGGACATCGGTGCCGGGAGCAGAAGGCAGCTGCTGGTCACCGCCAACCACAATGACATATTCCCGCCCTGATGGCGTTGTGAAGGGCTTGATGCCGAACACGAGACCCTGCCGGAACCCCTGGGGACAGGCCCGCATTCCCATGACCGCATCAGCGGGGCAGGGCGGAAAATTCACATTCAGGAACAATCGGTAATCGGCGCCATCCCACGGGGTTTTCTGGATCAGATCCTGCAGGCACTGCAAACCGTGCCGGTTGACGGACTCAAACGGGTTTTCAAGACCCCGGTTTGCGGGACCGAAATACTGGGAGACCGCCATGGAGCGGATGCCCTGCAGAGCCCCCTCCATCGCCGCGCCGATCGTTCCGGAATAGAGTGTATTTTCCCCTGCATTGTTGCCCCGATTGACACCGGAAAGAACAAGATCGGGCTTTGCGTCCATGACATGATTCAGGGCCACCAGAACGCAGTCTGCCGGCGTTCCCTGGACACTGAAGCGGCGTTTGCCGATCTCGGTGACCAGAAAGGGCGTGATGTATGAAACGCAATGACCGGTGCCTGATTGCTCAATTGCAGGCGCGACAGTCCAGACCGCGCCACCCGTCCCCGCCAGAGACCGGGCGATCTCCTCAAGAACGGCCAGACCGGCCGCATTGATTCCGTCGTCATTGGTGACAAGTATGCGCATCGTGGGCAGTTTCCTAATCTTGGCCGGGATTCTGATCTCTCACGGATCTGTCCTTGGTCAGTCCGGCAGTGATTCCTGTACCAGTTGACCGTTCGCATCAATCGTGTTCATGTGATTGAGATAGGGGTGCAGCACAGCGGGCAGCCCAATGCTGCCATCGGCATTCTGACCATTTTCAAGGACAGCAATGAGTGTGCGGCCCACCGCAAGCCCTGATCCGTTCAGCGTATGGACAAACGCCGGCCCTCCATCACCCCGGGGCGAGAAGCGGGCATTCATCCGGCGCGCCTGGAAGTCGCCGCAGTTGGAGACCGAGCTGATTTCGCGGTAGGCGTCCTGGCCGGGCAACCAGGCTTCAACATCCCATGTCTTGGCAGCGCCGAATCCCATATCACCCGTGCAGAGACAGACCGTTCTGTAGGGGATCTCAAGCCGCTCAAGGACCCCTTCGGCGCCCCG
>JAPOSK010000021.1 GCA_026709725.1 Paracoccaceae bacterium
CAGCTCAGGGAGAGGTAGCACCCCCCTGATTCAGGGTTTCAACAGAGAGCGGGACGATCCCATGAAGCCCTTCCCTTGTTGAACGGCGGATCGGTGGCGATCAGGTCCACCGACTCCGAGTTCATGGCGCGGAGGAATTTTAGATTGTCACCATGAAAAAGTGTGCGGTTCTGCCAGTTTGGTTCAGTCATTTATTTTTCAAATCACTCACCATTATTAGATAAACAGTTTTAACTTTCATGATTTTACGAACATGATCCATGTTTTTGCAAATGTGATCCATGACTTGTCCCGTTTCATAATCAACAAATACAATTAAAAGACAGTCCGCCGCGTCTTCGCCTTTGATCTTTGATTCGGAAAGATCAACATATGTTTGTGAATCTGAATGTGCGCCGGATTTCTTGGATTTGATCTCAACTTTTCTTCCATCTGGAAAAACACCATCGTAACCGCGTTGGTTTGTCTTTGCTAATTCTATACCAAATTCGGATTCGGCCCATTTTTCCGCGATTTTGGCGGCTTGATGTCTAGTTAATTTAGTCAACGCTTTCCTCCTGAATAAAGACGAACGGGAATGGGTCCAGCGTTATCAAAAATCAACTATTTATCGACAATTTTCCGATAAATTCTCAGAAAGTTGCTCCATCCTGATTGAAAGCGACGATGCACAACATCGTCAGGAATATCGTGTCCACCATCAACAACCCGCTGTTGAACACGGAAAACAGCCATGTCCGGCGTCGGGAGCCGCAGGAAGTACAGCGTCACATGATAGCCGCATGCCTGCCAGCAGGGAATCGAACTGGCATATGCGCGTCCACTCAGAGTGGTCTCAAAGGCGGAGCTGTTTCCTTTCTGTACATAGTCATTGATCGTCCTGATCATGAGGCACCCCGATCGAAAGGCGGCAAAAGACGGCTGGAACGGGCTTAAACCTGCTGCGATTGCATCCGCGTTGACAAAGATCGGACAATTGGCCTCCCTGGGGCAGATATTCTATTCAATGGCGAAAGTCGTTTTCCGCTCCGTTTGGTCCGGCGGTCATCAGGATCTTCTTCTGTGCGGTCATGTTTCCATCCTCGCTGAAAGCAACGCCCTGTCAAGGCGCAGTCGCCATGCGGAGAGCCATTGATGTGCGAACAGGCATGGACCCGATTGATCGCACTCATGACCCCGGATTGGCGCTGAGAGGTCCATCATGCTGCCCTTTGCTCAAGCACATCAGACTTCACTTGCAGATTTGGAGTGCAACGATCATGTTGCATGTCAGGTGTGAGATTTGATACTTGCGCCATGGTACCATGGATTTTCTTCAGGGAGAATATAAAGCAGATGAATTCTCAGAGACCGCTCCGCATTGGCATGGCAATCAGTGCACTCGTGCTGCTTTTTACAACAGCAGTTTCTGCCCAGACAACCATCAGATACATGATGTGGGACCCGGCCCAGCTTGAAGTCGAGCAGGCCGCGATCGCTGAATTCGAGGTTGCAAATCCCGGTGTGACAGTCGAGATTCAGGCAATGCCTCCCGCGGATTACTGGCCCCGTCTCTCGGCACTGGCCGCATCGGGGGATCTGCCGGATGTCTTCGCGATGTCATCGGGTTTTGTCCAAAGCTGGGCTGAGGCCGACAACCTCGCCGACCTGTCTGCAGTCGTCGATAGTGCTGAGCTTGCGCCCTACTATGAAAGCGCGACCTCGGTTGGGGTCGTCAATGGCGTTCGTGTCGCTTTTCCGCAGAACTGGGTTGCTCCGGTGATGTATTACAACAAAACAGCTTTTGATGCCGCAGGCATCGAGACACCGCAGCCTGACTGGACCTGGGACGATTTCCTGAATGCGGCCAAGGCCCTGACCGTCGATGAAAACGCCGACGGTACGCCGGAACAGTATGGTATGTGGCTCTACGGTCGGTACGCACATGTTGAACCTTGGATCTTTCGCAATGGCGGTCGCCTTCTCAACGAAGACAAGACAGCTCTTGATCCGTCACCGGAGGCGATTCGTGCATTGGAGTTTCTGACCTCGCTGGTGAATGAGCATGGCGTGGCACCCCCACCGGCAGAAATGGAAGGCATTCGCCAGCAGGATGTGTTCCCGCTTGGCATGGCGGCGATGTGGGTCGATGGATCATGGTCCATTGCCAACAATCGTGACATCATCGGTGACACGTTCGAGTGGGGCATTGCGCAGGTTCCGATCGGACCGGACGCAACAGATGAGACGGCCCGGGCCTATGCGTGGGCCGACATGCTTTCAGTTGCCAAGACCAGCGAAAACCAGGACATTGCCTGGGCTTTCATTCAGCATATGGTGGGACCGGGGCGCTCGGCTTCCGACTTCCTCGGCGGTAAGGTTCCCGCGTATCGGGCGATCGCCGAAAGTGACGCCTGGCTCGAAGTTGATCAGCAGCCCTCGAACAAGGACTTGCTGCTCAGCATTGGCGCCCAACCGATCGAGACCGGGTTCTCCAAGGACTGGAGCGCATGGCGTGGTTACGCCGCCGCGGGGACCGGCGGCATGAACGGTGAGCTTGATGAGGTCTTCAATGGTCGCAAGGATCTGGATGCGGCCATTGATGCCTTCGTTGCCTACGGCAATGATGTCCTCTCGCGCTGACAGTATTCAGGGACACCACCGGAGCTCCGGCTCCGGTGGCAGCGGGTCAAGGTCCGGGATGGGTATGTCCCGCCCCTTGTGGTAACGTTCTCTGTACGCTTACCTGCCGGCAATCCTCTTTCTTGCGCCCGCCCTGATCGGGCTGGTGGTCTTTCGCCTCATCCCCATCATATGGGCCTTTGTCCTCTCTTTCTATGACTGGCAGATTTTTGACACGCCCCGGTTTATCGGGCTCGACAATTATGCCCATATCCTGAGCTCGCCCATCGCCACGAAAATCCTGTGGAACACGATCACCTTTGCCCTGATCTATGTTCCCGGGTCGCTCTGCATCGCACTTGTGCTGGCTGCAATCCTCAACAATTCCCTCCGAATCTCGGTTTTTTTTCGCGGCACATTCTTTTTGCCATTCATCACTTCAACAGTAGCGGTGACTCTTGCATGGAAGTGGATTTTCTCGACCCGCTTCGGGCTCCTGAACAACGCTCTTGCGGCCATTGGCATTGACGCATCACCGGCGTGGCTGGCAGATCCGGCCTTTGCGCTTCCGGCGGTTGCAATCGTGTCCATCTGGAAGGATATGGGGTTTTACATGATCCTGTTCCTCGCCGGGCTCCAGACCATTGATCCTTCGTACTACGAAGCGGCCCGTGTCGATGGCGCACGGCCCGTGCGAAGGTTCTTCAGGATCACTGTACCACTCCTGCTGCGCAGCCTGTTTTTTGTCCTGATCATCGCGCTTGTGCGTTCAACCCAGACCTTCGAGATCACGTATGCGTTGACCGAAGGCGGGCCGAACAGGGCGTCAACAACGCTTGCCTATTTCATTTACGAAAACGCCTTCATCCACTTCCAGATGGGCTATGCAGCGGCACTTGCCTATATCCTGTGTGCAATCCTGGCCATCGTGACCTTGACCAACTTCCGGATGCGGAAAAGGTGGATTCATGAATAAACCCATGAGCAGGCACCTTATACTCATCGCCCTTTATGGGGTCCTGATTGCCTATGCAGCCCTGTCGCTGATGCCGTTTGCCTGGATGCTGATCACCAGTTTCAAGACACCCGCAGACCTGTTTCGCCTGCCGCCTGATTTCACACCCACGCTCCTGTCAACGGACACGCCGTTCAGGAACTATGATCAGGTCTGGACCCAGCGGGATTTCGTGACCTATTTCCGCAATTCCGTTTTTGTGTCCTTCATGGCGGCAATCGGCCAGGTCTTCACCTGTGCATTGGCCGGCTACGCCTTTGCGCGCCTGCCGCTGCCGGGCAAGAATGCAATTTTTGCCATGATTCTTGCAACGATGTTTGTTCCGGTCGAGGTGACGATTGTTCCCGAGTTTCTGATCATGCGCTGGCTCGGCTGGCTTGACACCTTCCTGCCTCTGATCGTCCCATCCTTTCTGGTTGGCGCTTTCGGGACATTCATGCTGCGTGAGTATTTTGCCAGCCTTCCGGATGAGTATGCCGATGCCGCGCGCATGGACGGCGCATCGCAATTCCGCATTTTCTGGCGGGTCTATCTGCCACTCGCACAACCTGCCCTTGTGTCGGTCTTCGTGATTGCCTTTATCCAGAACTGGGATGAGCTGCTCAGGCCCCTCCTCTACCTCTCCACACCCGAACTCTACACTGTACCGCTTGGCCTGCTGAGTTTCTTCGGGCAGTATGAAGCCGCCTGGAACGAGCTGATGGCAGGCTCGGTGATTTCGACGCTTCCGCTCATTCTGATCTATATCCTGACCCAGCGTTATATCCTTGCCGGTTTCTGGGGTGGAGGCGTCAAGGGATAGCCCGGCAGTTCCGGTTGACAAAGCCGCGATCCTGCTCCGGGTGCCAGAGCCCGAGACCTGTCAACCAGGGGCCCACGGACATCACAGCATCCTGACCATCTGCAGCATGGCGATGTGTCCTCACCGATCCACCAGAGCCGCCTGACCTATCAATATTGGCGACATATATCGGGCATGTTCCTGATAGGATGAGAACAAAATCGTGCAGGCTCTCGAGCAGTTGCACTCCGATCTCTTGAGAAGACCAGTCGGGGATTCACAGTTTTGGAACCACCCTGCTGCCGATCCAAAAGGCGCTTTCAGCCAGAAATCTTCTTCCCGAACAGATTCTCCCATGGCTGACGTTCACTGACATCTTCTGACGATCCCCGGCTCCTGACACCATGCGACCGGTTCAGTCACCTGTATCAGGCGGGTCCGGTTGTCATTGGCTGACTGAACAGCCGCCGCCAGTCGCCCTGTCACCGCCATCCGGGCCCAGGCGGAATCGAAGCGGTCCGACATGCGGGATATCCGATCCTGTCATTCCTTGTCGGGAACGTCCGCGCCCTGCGGGACTCTGCAAACCTGGAGTCAACCATATCCCATTGAATGGCCCGCCCTGCCACCCGGGGACATCCACACCGATCCCCTGAGGGTCACCCGGAATCCGGCGACAGCCTCCGGGGGCATCTTCGAGAGGCTGGCCACCGTGCGCACCGATGGCGATGAGCCCCAGAGCCAACGGGCCCGATTCGCCCCATCAGGGGATGCCGCCCCACTCCGCCCGCACCTCCAGCAGGTTGCGCGCCTCCCGCCCGCAGGCGATGGCGATCAGGTGGACGGGCCCATCGTGGTCCCGGTATCCCTCCGCATACCCCCTCTCCCGCATCTGGGTGAAGGCGGCGTCGAGTGCAGATTCGACATCCTCTTCCGTGTCCGCCATCTTGAACTCCAGCACGAACACCTGCCCGCCGGTCCGCACCACCATGTCGGCCCGGCCATGGCTGGTGGCCTCTTCCGCGCGGACATCCACCCCGACCGCGCGGAAGCACATATGCAGGAGACCGGCATGCCAGGCCGCGT
>JAPOSK010000473.1 GCA_026709725.1 Paracoccaceae bacterium
GCAAGCATGAGAAGGGCTGCGATGGCAAAGAGTCCGATGATGGGCACGACTCCAATGCGCTGGCTGTCAAAGACGCCGGTTGCCCAGGCAATCAGGAGGGGGGCCAGAAATGCCGTCGCCTTGCCTGACAGCGTATAGAGACCGAAGGCTTCCGCCATTCTTTGCTCACTGGCCTGGTGCACCATCATTGTTCTGGAGGATGCCTGAATCGCCCCACCTGCAGCACCAATCAGACATCCACAAAGGAAGAAGGCCATATCCGGCACCGACGACCCCGGCGCAACCCGGATAAGAAAGAGCGTCTCCTGACTGATGGCGACAATGCTGATACTGAGTGCGGTCAGGGCGAGGACAGAGACCATGATCACCGACCAGGATCCGAAGCGGCGGTCGGCATAGCCACCAAGCCAGGCAAAAACCGCCCCGAACACCAGGCCGGCAAGACCGAAGACGCCAACCATGGTGACTGACCAGCCCAGCACGCCAACGGCATAAATTCCGCCAAAGGCAAAGAGGCCATTGAGTGCATCGCGATAGAGCATCGATGACAGGAGATAGGCGCTGAGACTCCGGCGACGGGGAAGGCTGGAGAGGGTTCTCATGAGACCCGCCAGGCCAACTCCGGCCCGATTGACCTGACGCCGCGCCGGCGTCCAGAGAAAGAAGGGAATCATGAAGAGCACATACCAGACAGCAGTGAACGGGCCAACACTGCGGGTTCCTTCACGTTCAGCTGCATCAAGACCGAGGGGTGGAGCCTGCCCGATCAGTGTTCGGCCGCCCTCACCCTCAGCAAGGAAAAGGAGGACAATGACCAGTGCAGCGAGACCGCCAAGGTAACCGAAAGCCCAGCCCTGACCCGAGAGCAGACTGATCTCGGAGCGATCTCCGAGATCGGGAAGCATGGCATTGGTGATCACCGTTGCGAATTCAACACCGCAAAGCCCAACAGCAAAGACAATCAGGATCGGAAGGACATGCCCGGACCCCGGCACCGCCCACCAAAGGGCAGTGGCGCTGCTGACATAAAGGAATGAGAAACCAAGGACCCAGGAGTGACTGGCGCCGGAGCGGTCTGCAAGGGCACCGATCACGGGTGCCAGGACCGCAATCAGGACTCCGGATGCGGCCAGCATCCATCCCCAGTACCGCTGGGCAGCGACCGGATCATCCATAACAGCCGAAGCGAAGTAAGGACCAAAGATGAAGGTCAGCAACAGCGTCGCAAAGGGCTGGCTTGCCCAGTCGTAGAACATCCAGCCAAGACTCTGTCGGTTGGGTGAATTCATGCGCGGTGCCGCTCTCTGCCCGCAAACATTGCGATGTCGGTGACACGGCTCAGGATGATCGGGCCGATACTTGAATTTATCGCATCACGCACATAGATATTCCTCACAGACGGACCGGGTGTGCCATGACCTCAATCGTAGAACTTCTTCTCTTCATTCTGAATGTCGCATGGTATGTTATCATTGCTCATGCGCTCATGAGCTGGCTGATTTCCATGCAGGTTCTGAATATTCAGTCGGCATTTGTCCGCCAGATATGGTATGCGCTCAACCAGTTGCTTGATCCGATCTACTCCCGGATGCGGAATGTTCTGCCGTCCACCGGCGTTATTGATTTTTCACCCCTGATCCTGATTTTTTGCATCTACTTCCTGCAAACTCTGATCAGAAACAATCTGATCGCTTGACCTGACCCGGATTCCTGATCCGGCCCGTTTCGACCAGGCGTTCCTGTCTTGAACACGGCAGGGAGGCACCGGATTTCCCGGAATGGTTTCAGGAGCTCAGTGCATGTGCGCGAAAGGTGCCGACTCTCCCCACAGTTCCTGCACGCGCTGGTCCCGGCCGCATGCCTTCCGATAGCGCTTGTAGGCATCGGCCTGTGTCAGGATGCCAAAGCGGGTCAGGATCGAATTTGTGCCGAGATGATAGTCCTGGTGCTTGTCCGGAGCCGGCCAGAATTCGTCCGCGTTCAGGACCTTTGTTACAATACGCCGACCCAGCTCGTCCTGTGCATCACTCCTGGCCGCAATCGCAATCCTGCGCTGGTCATCGTTCTCCACAAAAACCCCTGTTCGATACGGAGGCCCACGGTCACAAAACTGGCCATTGGGATCAGTTGGATCAATACTGCGGAAAAACAGGTCAAGGAGTTCCCTGTACGTCACAACTGCCGGGTCGTATTCAATCAGGACGGCTTCATAGTGACCGGTCCTTTTTCCCGTAACTTCCCGGTAGCTCGGATTCTCAACATGGCCACCGGTAAACCCCGATGTGGTTCCGACAACACCGTCAACAGTGTCGAAGTCTGACTCAACGCACCAGAAACAGCCACCGGCCACCAGGAGGGTTTCGGTCTCAGCGTGCATCATCACCGGCATCAGCAGCGCACTGATTCCCAACACCGTGGCACAAAATCGCTCGCGTAATATCATATCGTTACCCTTTCACCTGTCTGGATTCTGTTCTGCCCGGTCGCAGCAGACCCCGCATAACCCGTTCTCATCCTTCAGACATGCTTGGCGCAGACAGCCCGCATCAGGCCAAGGACCGCCCGACAATCCTCCAGTGCGCTGTGAACGGATCCCTGCACGATTTCAGAGTTTTCGTGCCGGCTGGCCGCAGCAAGCCCGTGCCATTTCCAATCGCCATAGTAGCCTTCCACCCCGCGATACGCTGCGTAATCCTTCATCACGCACCGTCCCGGCAGTTTCCTCTGCCCAAGGCCATACCGTTCATTCGTCTGCCGGATCAGGCGCTCGTCATAGTCCAGATTGTATACAAGAACCTCTGTCACCGATTCAATGCATTCACAATAGGCATCATAATGTTCGGGCCAGGGGCGGGCGTCCATCTCAAGCAGCCGCCGTCGACTGAGTCCATGGATCTTGCAGGCACTCTCCGGAACCTCACCTGCCGGCAGGATAAATGCGTCGAGCGCCACATCTCCTGTCGTCCGGATTGCCGAGAACTGTACGATTTCAGCCTTCCGGTCCACTCCGGTTGTTTCCGTATCGAGAATGAGAACATCGTTGCGATCAAGGAGATCCTCCCATGCACTGACAATGCGCTGCTGTCTGTCGCTGGTCATTCTCCAATCCATTCCCTGTGCTTGCCCACTGTCCTGCAGTCCGATGAACCGGTGCGCTCTGACTGGTTTTTCATTCTGCCTGATCAGCAATGCTATCATCACTGACAAACTGATTGTAGTCCTCAACCACACAGCGCACGACCAGATCAAGCAGTTGCCGACCGTGTTCAGGCCTCGCCAGGGCAGAATGTGATCCGACGCGCCCATCAGGATAGCGCCGCCGGTGCCCATCCGGTGGTCCGTGCCTGTCGCCGGTCAGTGACGTGAGCGTCGCCCTGTCAAGGCGTGCGGGCGGCTCCCGTGACTCTTCACTGACAGCAATCCGGCGATGGTCGATCTGGGTGATTGCAATCTCGGAAGGTGTCGCGTGCACACCCTCCCAATCACCATAAAGGTCATCACGCATCGTCTGAACAGGGGAAAAGTCCCACCAACTCCGCGTCATGACCCGCGTGCCCGGGTCATCACAGCGCAACGCGGTCAGTGACTCCAGATTGGCACCATGCGCGTTGAGAAAATAGAATCTGCGGAAGCCCTGACCGGCCAGACCGGTCACAATCTCCTTCAGCATGCAGGAGAAAAGCTCCGCATTGATCGAGATCGTGCCGGGAAAGGACAGATTGAAGGGAGCGGGGGTCACCGTCAATGCAGGTGCTACCAAGGCACCGGTGATATCACCGACCCTCTCAGCTGCGGCCCGGGCAACATGGGAATCCGTACCGATGAGACCGAGGGGGCCGTGCTGTTCTGTCGAACCGACGGGGATGATGATGCCCCTGCACCTGGTCAGATAGGCATCAACCTCAAACCAGGTGCAATGATCAAGACGCATGGATGTGCGGTGTGACCCCGCCTGTCAGTTCGACAACCGCCATTTCTGGCCCAGCGTATCAAAGAAGCCCCGTTCCTGTTTGAGCGTGATCCAGGTGTTGATGTAATTGATCCAGACCTGGTCATCCTGAGGCAGAAGCATGGCAATCGGTGTCCTGGCCTTCGGTGCCGAGACAGGGACGATTTTCAGATCAGCATACTTGTCGACCAGTTTATAGGCCTCGACATTGGATGTGATGTGTGCGTCCGCCCGACCCGCCAGAACCTCCTGGAAATCACGCGCGGGGGCCTCCACAATCCTGTGTTCGGCGTTCGGGAAGAACTGCTTCACCTGTTGCTCCTGGACGGTTCCAAGCGTTGCAGCCACAACCATCCCCGGCTTGTCGAGATCATCCCAGTCCATGATTTTTCCCTCATGGCTGGCATTCACAAGCGGCACCGTTGCCAGGGAGAAGTAGCTTGAGGAATATCCGGCTGCCTTGGCCCGTGATGGGGAAATCGATGCTGACCCCGTAATGTGGTAGGTACCGGCCGTGACACCGCTGACAAGAGTCTTCCAGTCAGTGGGGACGAACTCGACCTCAACGCCGAGATCCCCGGCCAGTTCAGTCATGACATCAATATCATAACCGGTATAGCTGTTCGTGGCCGGGTCTTTCATCGTCATTGGGTTCCAGTCACCCGTTGTCCCAACCTTGAGGACACCGGAACTCAGAATCTCATCCAGAATTGACTGTGCACTGGCGGAGGCGGCCAGCGAGGCAGTCATCACCATCACTGCAATTGATTTCAGGATTTTCATTTGAGGCTCCATGCTGATAAACTGCCGACGATGCCACATCTGGCATGTCAGCAGATGCGTACAGTCCTGCGGAGAGATTTTCAAGTGCGAACCAAGCGATGAATGCCTGATGGACACACCACCGGATGTCATCATCCGATTTGACAATACCTCGAAGTTCTTTGGTGCATTCAAGGCCCTCAAGACCATCAACCTTGAAGTGTTTCAGGGTGAGCGGATTGTCATATGCGGGCCTTCCGGTTCCGGAAAATCCACCCTGATTCGCTGTATCAACGGTCTCGAACATGCCCAGGAAGGTTCGATTGAGGTCGACGGGATCCGCCTCGGCGATGACCGGTCCAGTCTTGATCAAATCCGCGGTCGCGTTGGGATGGTCTTTCAGAATTTCAACCTTTTTCCGCATCTGAGCGTCATCGAGAACCTCACGCTCGGACCCATCCGTGCTCTCAGGATGAACAGGTCCGCCGCGCACGCACTGGCCATGCAATATCTTGAACGCGTCCGCATTCCTGAACAGGCAGACAAGTTTCCCCGGGAACTTTCAGGAGGGCAGCAACAGCGTGTGGCCATTGCCCGTGCGCTGTGCATGAATCCCCGGATCATGCTCTTTGATGAACCGACATCGGCCCTTGATGCTGAAATGATCAATGAAGTTCTTGATGTCATGGTCGAACTCGCTGAAACCGGGATGACCATGCTGTGCGTTACGCATGAGATGGGGTTTGCC
>JAPOSK010000614.1 GCA_026709725.1 Paracoccaceae bacterium
TGGCCGTTCCAGGCGAAGCGAAGACGTCCGCGGTTCCATGAGGCCAGACATCCCCGCGGTTCCATGGCTGCGACGATGATACGATTATCAGCAATCGTCAGTGTCACCGTTTTGTCAGCGGATGCAAAGGCCGCCGCCACTCCTTCAGGGTCCCCTGCCCGCCAGTCAAATGACACATTGTCCGGCGCTTCCCTGTGCAGGGCCTCGCCCCCGGCCGCCAGTTCGAGATGCGGAGACAGTTCCTCATAATCAACGATGATTGCCTCCGCCGCATCACGGGCTGCACTGAGCGTATCGGCGACGACCAACGCCACAGGCTCACCAACAAATCGAACCTTGTTCCTGGCCAGAATCGGTCGGGCCGGATCAGGTACGGGCGATTCATCATCTGGCAGAAGATCGACCATCATCCTGTGTGTCACGCCTGCCGCTGCGAGGGATTCGGCCGTGCAGACAGCATGCACACCGTCCACATCAAGCGCGGCACCAGTCTCAACAGTCAGAATGTTGGCATGCGCCACCGGCGAGAGGAGAAAGGAGGCGTGAAGTGCATCCGGCGGGGCGATGTCATCAATAAATCGACCCTCACCTTTCAGCAGCCGGACATCTTCCTTTCGTCGGACAGACTGACTCACCCCGAACTTCGTCATATGGACTGTTCCCCGCACTCCGCGATTCGGATGTTCCGGATCATTGTTGTCAGCATGATCACCATCCCCAAGACTGAATCACCACCGGGCATGTCGGAATATCCAACGCGGTCCTGTGCGGTCATCCCCACCATCTTCTCCAATGACATCTGCATCTTGTCAAGTCCTGCCCGGTCAAGAGTGGCCCGGGGACATGGGTCCTTATCGTTTCATGCTGCATTGTCTTGCGAATTAAGGATAATTTACTCCAGATTTTCAACAGGTGACATTATGGGACAGCCTGACATTCTGGAATACAGTGACCCGTTACAGATCGAAAGAGCGTCCAATCATGCTGCCTGACACCCGTTCCCGCCTGCTGGTTCTTGTTGCCTCACTCCTGGCCATGACTCAAAATGCCATGGCTGCCGGTGAAGACTGGCTCAACAGACCGCAGGTCGTTGTTGAACTCTATACCTCACAGGGGTGCAATTCCTGTCCACCGGCCGACAGGCTGATTGCCAGGATGGTCGGGTGTGGACAGATTCTGCCTCTCGGGTTCCACGTTGACTATTGGGACTATCTGGGCTGGGAAGATACATTTGCCAGCCCCAGCCATACATCGCGACAGAAGTCATACGCCCGTGCTTTCAATGAAACCACGATCTACACCCCGCAAATTGTCATTCAGGGTGTTGAGAGAATGGTGGGGAGCTATGTCAGCGAGGTCGAACAGGCGATCGGGAATGCCGCACGCCATCTGCCTGAATATCAGATCCGGCTGGATCTCGAGACAATGCAAATCAGCGGTGATGGCACACGTGACAATCTTGCCCTGACGCTGGTCACGTTTGATCCGACACTTCACCATGTCGCTATCGAGCGGGGGGAGAATCGGGATCGCACGATTCCCTATGCGAATGTCGTAACGGATCTCCATTCCTTCAACCTTGATCGGGTGACGAAGAGCACCATCCCTGTACCGGATGAAGTTCCCGAATTGCTTGCCCGGACAGACGACAGCGTGTCAATTCTCATTCATGACCGGGACAGCATGCGAATCCTGACGGCCTGGGCCCGCCACAGCGATTCCGCCGCGGATCAGCCGTGCACGAACAACATGGGGATCTTTTGACCGCCGCACCCTGCCTGCCCTGAAGCATTGGATCAGAGAGCGGTCCTCACCGGATCCGGACCCGAACTTTCCAGGATCCGGCAATTGCCGGTCGCATGATCTGTATTGTCAGACGCCCGGCATCCGCTGTCTGCTGTTCATGACTTCAATGTTGACCGGAGATGCGGTATGCCGCTGGGGCAATTTGAGACCGATCAGGGTACGTCATGGAGCCAAAGTTCGACGCGGGCAAGATTGAATCCCGTATCTACGCCCGCTGGGAGACGCAGGGTCACTTCAAGGCCGGCGCCAATGCCAAACCGGATGCTGAAACCTTTTGCATCCTCATTCCACCGCCGAATGTCACCGGTGCACTGCACATGGGGCATGCATTCAATAACACCATTCAGGATATTCTGATCCGCTGGCACCGCATGCAGGGGGATGATGTCCTCTGGCAGCCGGGAATGGATCATGCGGGCATCGCCACGCAGATGGTTGTCGAACGCCGGCTGGAGGAACAGGGCGAACCCGACCGCCGGGAGCTTGGTCGTGAGGAATTTCTCCGTCGGGTCTGGACATGGAAGAATCAGTCAGGTGGCGAGATCATCAGACAGCTCAAGCAGCTTGGTACATCCTGCGACTGGTCCCGCAGTCGTTTCACCATGGATAAAGGCTTCCACGATGCGGTACTGAAGGTGTTCGTCGAACTCTACAACCAGGGCTTCATTTATCGGGGCAAACGACTGGTCAACTGGGACCCGCATTTTGAAACGGCGATTTCTGATCTTGAAGTCGAGCAGGTTGAGGTTGAGGGGACGATGTGGCACTTCCGCTATCAACTGGCGGATGGAGCAAGATATGAACATCCTCTGGCCGAAGAAGCGGGTGGTCAGCCGGTCGGGACAGAAACCCGGGGCTATCTTGTTGTTGCCACCACAAGACCGGAGACCCTGCTCGGGGATACGGGTGTTGCCGTTCATCCGGAAGATCCGCGCTATCAACACCTCATCGGTCAGAGTGTGATCCTGCCGCTGACCCGGAGACGGATTCCGATCGTGGCTGATACTCATGCTGACCCCACGAAAGGTACCGGTGCTGTCAAGATCACCCCGGCGCATGATTTTAACGACTGGTCTGTCGGCGAACGCTGCGGCCTGCCGGCAATCAATATCATGACCGGCAGGGCAACCCTGGCACTGCGGAACAACGCCGAATTTCTCGAAGGGTGCGATGTGCTGCCGGAAGCACTCAATCTCGACGGTCTGGATCGGTATGAGGCGCGCAAGCGCATCGTCGAACTTGCCGGTGAGGGCGGATGGCTCGATGCGGCTGTTGATGACTCCCACACAGTCCCGCATGGTGATCGCTCCAAAGTGGCCATTGAACCGTTTTTGACCGATCAGTGGTTTGTTGATACCAGGGCCATTGTCGGTCCGGCTCTGGATTCTGTCCGATCCGGACGGACCAGAATATTGCCGGAACAGTATGAGCAGACCTATTTCCAATGGCTGGAAAACATTGAACCGTGGTGCATCTCGCGTCAATTGTGGTGGGGGCATCAAATCCCGGTCTGGTACGACGAGGATGGCAGGCAGTATTGTGCAACCGGTGAAGCCGAAGCCCGGGCCTTGGCCGGCAACAGAATCCTCGTCCGGGATCAGGATGTTCTTGATACCTGGTTTTCATCCGGCCTCTGGCCTATCGGGACACTCGGCTGGCCCGATTCCACCCCGGAGATGGAACGCTATTTTCCAACCGATGTTCTGGTGACCGGCTTCGATATCATCTTCTTCTGGGTTGCCCGGATGATGATGATGCAGCTTGCAATCGTCGGGGAAATCCCGTTTCACACAGTCTATGTGCATGCTCTTGTGCGGGATGAGCATGGCAAGAAGATGTCAAAATCAATCGGAAATGTGGTTGACCCCCTCGAATTGACCGAACGCTACGGGGCGGACGCCCTGCGCTTTACACTGACATCAATGGCAGCCATGGGCCGCGATTTGCGCCTCGCCGAGAATCGGGTTGCCGGCTCTCGAAACTTTGTCACCAAGATCTGGAATGCCGCCCGCTTTCTCAAGATCAATGACTGTCAGAAAGAGACGATGCCTGATCCGGCAGATGTGACCCACCCGATCAATCGGTGGATAATCGCCCACACCGCCCGGACCGCCCACGCAACAAATGACTCCTTTGCAACATACCGTTTCAATGATGCGGCCAATGGTCTCTATGATTTTTTCTGGAACCGGTTCTGCGACTGGTACATCGAATTTTCCAAATCGCTCACCGCAGAAAAGGACAGTGATCTGGCCGGGGAAACCCGGGCGACCCTGCTCTGGACACTCAAGCAATCCATGCTGCTGCTGCATCCTGTCATGCCATTTATAACAGAGGAAATCTGGCAGGAGCTGCAACTCGGAACGAAGGATCTGATCATTGCGGACTGGCCCGATCTTGACCCCGCCGAATACTGTGACCCGGCCACAGAAGCCGAGATCGACTGGCTTGTTGCACTGATCGGGGCCATTCGCTCAACCCGGAGCCAACTGCGCGTTCCGGCCGGAAGCACCATTGGCCTGACAGCACTCAGGATTGATGATCGCGGCCGGCGGATTCTGGTTGAGCATAGCGAGCAGATTGGCCGGCTTGGTCGCATCAGCGGCTGGTCCGAAAGCAGGAACCGGCCGGCCGAAGCGGCAACGCTGATGGTTGGGGATTGCGAATTCTGTCTGGAACTGGCCGGTGTTATCAATCTTGATGATGAGCGGGCTCGCCTTGCGGGCGACATCGCCGCTCTGGGCAGGGAGTGCACAGAGATGGAGGCCCGACTTGCCAATCCCCGGTTTGTGACCAGGGCCCCCGCGGAGGTGGTTGAAAAGGTTCGTGAGCAACTGCGGGGCAAGCAGGTTGAAATCGATGCCAAATCAGGCGCACTTGCCAATCTCAAGGGGTAAGTGTGCTGCTGACCCGGGGACGGTCTGGCGGCACAGGATGACGGCGGACAGAAAGAGCCCGGCTTGGATTACACTTTAACACACCAGCCACTGCCAACAGGCCAGGCGGCATCCTGGCTCTGGGGGGATTACCTCGGCAAACACACCTGGCGGATTCTGCTGGCCACATTCTTTGTCACAGTGCAGGGTTCACTGCTTGGACTTCTGAGTTATCTCATCGGGCCAATGTTCGATAATGTTCTCCTGAACGGGAGTCGGGATGCCCTTGTCTGGCTTGGTCTTGCGGTCTTCGGAATCTTCTGCCTGCGCGGCTTTGCCGGATTCTTTCATCGCATCATCATGGAATGGGTCGGTGAGCGGGTGAAACTGCAGCTTCAGGACAATCTGATGCGTCATATCCTCACGCTGGATGCAATGTTCTTCGAAGTCAATCCGCCGGGCAACCTGATTTCCCGGGTTCTGAATGACTCGGCAGCCATCAAGGCGCTCTGGGCAAATTTTATCTCACCACTGGCACGTGATGTCCTGGCGATCATCTCCCTTCTCGTTGTCCTGATCTCAATTGACTGGATCTGGACGCTTGTCACCTGTGCCGGCATTCCCCTGCTAGTGGGACCCATTCTGCTGGTGCAGAAACATGTCCGACGATACTCGATGACCCAGATGACTGCCGTGGCCGATACCACCATTCGCCTTGATGAAATCTTCCACGGGATTCATGCAATCAAGCTGAACATCCAGGAACAGAG
>JAPOSK010000536.1:0-1956 GCA_026709725.1 Paracoccaceae bacterium
GAGCGCAGTCATGCCCCCTCCCTCATCATGATTCCTTCCCTTATCATTGTGCAGGCCTCCCCGCTATTTGTACATTGTCTGACGCTTGGTGCCCGGAGCATATTCATCCGGGTCAATCCAGACATTGACCACTGCGCAGTTGCCAGTGCGCGCAATTTCCTCCCGCGCCCGCTGCAGGGCCGGCCCAAGCTCCGCTGCATCCCGCACCTCTTCCCCATAACCGCCAATCATTTCCCCAAACTTGCCAAATTCAACATCACCGAGCTTGTTGCCGATATCACCACGATTGGCACCGTATTTTGCAATCTGGCCATAGCGTATCTGGTTCATGGCCGAATTGTTTCCGACAACGGCAAGATAGGGGGCACCGAAACGCTGCGCCGTCTCCATATCGAACGCCGTCATGCCAAACGAGCCATCACCATACAGACAGACAACCTCCTTGGCAGGGTGGGCGAGCTTGGCAGCCATGGCGAAACCGGTGCCAACACCAAGCGACCCAAGAGCTCCGGGGTCCATCCATTGACCCGGCTGCCGTGGCCGGACCGCCTGAGCCGAGATCGTCACCACATCACCGCCATCACCGATATAGATTGTATCGTCACCGAGGAATTCGTTGATCTCCCATGCCAGACGATAGGGATGAATGGGCGATTGGTCGGTGGTAAAGAGTGGCATCAGTGCCTTGAGTTTTGACTCCTCAATCACCTGCAACTCCCGCATCCATTGCCGGCGCAACTGCTGCCTGTCTGTCTTCAGCCGGCCTGATGCTGCGCTTGCAACCCGTGCAAGGATGGCACCGGGATGTCCACTGAGACCGAGGGTAATGTCACGGTTCCTGCCAACGGTGCGATAGTCAAGATCAATCTGAACCAGGGTCGGGACCTGGATTCGGTTGCCATAACCCATGCGAAAATCAAACGGTGTTCCGACGATCAGGATGACATCGGCATTCTTGAAAGCGTCCGATCGGGTCCGGTCAAAATGATGGGGATCACCCTGCTCCATCATCCCGCGCGCTGCACCGTTCATGTAGGCCGGAATGTTGAGTGCCCTGACGAAGTCGATGCATTCGTGAAGCGAACGGGACGCCCAGACCTGTTGTCCAAAGAGGGCGGCAGGCCGCTCCGCATTGACCAGAATGTCGGCCAGACGTTCAATATCATCGGGATCCCCAACTGAACGAACTGACGCCCGATAGCTGCCCGGTGCCGGAATACGGGCCTCTGCGAGCGGTATCTCGGCATCCAGAATATCCCGTGGTATTTCAAGATAACTGGGTCCATACGCTCCGGCAAAACTTTCACGGGCCGCCATCGAAATCATGTCAGCGATCCGCTCGGTCGAGAACACCCCCGCAGCAAACTTCGTAATCGGTGTCATCATGTCCACGTGCGGCAGATCCTGGAGCGATCCCATCCTGTGCTGCGTGAGTGAGGACTGGCCACCGATGTGCAGGATCGGACTTTCGGAACGGAATGCCGTGGCCACGCCGGTGACCGCATTCGTGCACCCTGGTCCGGCGGTGGTGACAATACAGCCAAGCCTGCCCGTCTGCCGGGCGTAACCGTCAGCCGCATGCGCCGCGGTCTGTTCGTGCCGGACATCGACAATCCGAATCCCTTCGTCGATGCAACCATCATAGATATCGATGATGTGGCCACCGCACAGGGTGAACACGGTATCGACACCTTCGTTCCGCAAAGCCTTGGCGACAAGCCTGCCGCCGGAGACGATTTGATCATCACTGCTTTTCCTGGCCAATGTGTCATGGGCCGTCGCCGAGGGCGTTGTCATGCTATCCTCCATTCTCATCAGGACAGATCTTCAACGGGTGCCGGGTCCTGCTGATGCAATCTCCGAGTCGCAGTGCATGATCACGAACAGGCCGTTCAGCCCGATCAGCGCCTCGGGCCATCAGGGCGCTCACAATATCCGGATGGTCGACAATTGACC
>JAPOSK010000536.1:1966-5406 GCA_026709725.1 Paracoccaceae bacterium
TGGACCGCCCGGTCCGTGTCGCATCCTGCATCGCATGCCGTCGTACCGGTTCAAGTTTGACAAACAGGTCCCTGCCCATCTCGGTTGCCACCCTGCAGCCTGACAGCTCCGGAATGCGGCGATGGAACCGGATGTTGTCCTCCGGGTATTCATCGATCTGCATCCGGGTCCGATCAGATGTGTCACTCCGGCTGATTTTGGCCAGGGCCTCAATCTCATCATCACACGCATGGGCGCACGCCAGTCGGGCCGCCATACATTCAAGGGCCGCCCAGACCGCAATCAACGCGACCACCTCATCAATGCCGCGCCTGACAGCATGCCCACCACGCCGGGATCGAATCTCAACGATACCCTCGTTCTCCAGCCGAACCAGTGCTTCCCGCAGCGGCATCCGGAAGATCCCATCTGTTCAGCCATCAGCCGTCCATCAAGCCGCAATGAGACCGCCCGGCCACAGATATCCATCGTCAGGATCGCAGTCCGCAACTCTCGGCAGATTCTCTCCTTGAACGTCACTCCGTCAATCGGACCGAGTGCAATCACATCGCCCATATCCCACCGTCACTGTCCCATCCCGGTCGTTATGCTGCGTGCGGTATACCAAATACAATCATGCCTGGCAATTTGAGCCCGATTCTGGTCCGTCGGACCCCCGATCAGGCGAAATCCGGTGATCGTCAGCAATCACAAGTCTGCCATCAGCGAATGCCGCCAGGGCCAGTCGGGGATGTTGAGACACATGGTGCAGGAATGACTCCCTCGCACAGACCGATGCCGCCTTGCGCAATCATGACCGTGATGTGAACCCGGCAGATCGTTCCCCAGGCGTCTGCTGTCACGCCGACCAGCCCGTCGGGCCGCCCTGTGCAGATGCCGTATGAACTGTATCCACGAAGCAGCGGGGTGAGATGGACGGGGGTCACAGGAAGAACCCCTCCGTCCAGAGGGCTCCTCGGGTCAGGTCGCTACAAACCCGAACACTGTGAAACCGATCGCGACACTGGCAATCATGGCAAAATCAGCCGCATCTCACGCCTTGCGGCATCCATGCCCGACTCCAGGCGGGCCAGACTCGCATCAATCCGTGCTTCCATGGCTTCAGTCTCCCCACGAACAGCTCTGATGTCGCCTCTCAGTTCAGCGACCGCCAGCGCACTGCCCATCACTCATACCGGACATGCAGCCGCCCGGTCCCGCCGGGTCAAGGTTTGACCGGGCGTCGCCCGCTGCAATTGCCGCCTCTGGAGTGCGTCCATGGGAGTGCACGGATTGTCCCCCGTCGACATCGGAACCCATCCGGTGCAAATCACGCGGGGCACCATCTATTCAGGCCAGTGGCAGGTCACTCCGGAAACACCGCCTCCCCAAGCGGGCAGATCTGCAGGTGCGCCTGATCATGATCCGGGAAATCATTCCATTTTCCATGATGGACATCTCTTGATTGCGTTTTTCGCAGACATGGAGCTGGGCACCGGCTGTACATCCTGGCCATGCCTGCCGCCTGCCTTGCTTCCTTTGCAGGAGTGGATGCGATATGCTGCTTGGGCACAGTGATCGTTCTGGATGAAAATCGATGGTGCGATGCGGAGAGGAACATCATGATCCGTTATTCGTTGCAATGTGATAATGACCATGACTACGACAGTTGGTTTCAGTCGAGTGAGGCGTTCCGTCAACTGAAGAAAGCGGGAATGCTGTCCTGTCCGATTTGTGGATCATCCGAGGTTGAGAAATCCATGATGGCACCCCAGGTGGCCAAGCGGACGAAGACCGGGGAGAAGAAGGGCCGGATTGATCTGGCTAAACCGCTGACCCGCCTTGAGGCAGCGGTGCACGAATTGCGGCAGGAAATCGAAAAGAATTCCGAAGATGTTGGTCGGCAATTTGCCAGGGAGGCACGGGCCATTGCCAAGGGCGATGCCCCGCATCGGCCAATCAGGGGGGAGTCGCATCTCAAGGAGGCACGGGCACTGATTGAGGAGGGGATTGGTGTACTGCCGCTGCCATGGTCGGACCGGGTGAACACACACTGATCAGGCAACCTGATCGGCAGCCTGAGGACGCGCAGCGGATGCTGGCTGATTGCGCTCTGACGTGAAGGGTTGTCATTGGTGATGGGACTTGTAGATTCCCGACAGGTGGACAGGTCAGGAACATGCAATCTCCATGACACCGGTCGTAATGAAATTTGGTGGCACCTCGGTTGCCACAATCGGGAAGATGCAGAAGGCTGCCCGATTCATCAGGCAGGCAGTTGATGACAACACGCCTGTGATTGCGGTGGTCTCGGCAATGGCAGGCGAGACCAATCGCCTTGCGGAACTGGTCAGATCCGTGTCATCGGTCTTTGATGCCCGTGAGTATGACAACGTTCTGGCCACAGGCGAGAATGTCACCAGTGCACTTCTGGCCCTGATCCTGCAGACCATGGGTGTCTCGGCCCGCAGTTGGCAGGGATGGCAGGTCCCCGTCCGCACAAGCTCAGTGCATGGTGCTGCCCGGATTCTGGATATTGAAAGAGACCGGCTTGATGCCCGTTTTGCCGATGGTATGGAAGTCGCCGTGATTGCCGGCTTCCAGGGTGTCAGCTCCGATGGCAGGATCACAACACTGGGACGCGGCGGCTCCGATCTGACAGCCGTGGCCTTTGCAGCAGCATTCGATCGGGCACGCTGCATGATCTATACCGATGTTGATGGGGTTTTTACCGCTGATCCACGGGTTGTGAAGACAGCCCGCAAACTTGAGCATATCTCCTATGAGGAAATGCTGGAACTGGCATCTCTGGGCTCCAAGGTTCTCCAGACCCGTTCAGTGGAACTGGCGATGCGCCATCGTGTGCCCGTTCATGTCCTGTCAAGCTATACCGGTCAACCGGGAACATATGTCACCGATGAGGAGACACACATGGAAACACGAACCATATCAGGCATCGCGCATTCGCGCGATGAAGCCAAGGTTACCCTGCAATCCGTAGCCGACCGGCCGGGAATTGCGGCTCTGATTTTTACCGCTCTTGCCAATCATGACATTAATGTGGATATGATCGTTCAGAACATCGCTGAAGACAAACGCACTGATATTACCTTCTCCTGCCCGGTCGAAGATATCGCCAAGGCCCGATCTGCGATTGAGCTGCTGCAGGGCAGGGGCGACCTTAATGTCGCCGGCCTCCTGTGCGATGAGTCCGTCTGCAAGGTCTCGGTGGTCGGGATTGGTATGCGGACGCAGTCGGGGATCGCGGCCAAGATGTTCGCCGCACTCGGTCGCGAGGGAATCAACATCAAGGTGATTTCCACCTCTGAAATCAAGATCTCGGTTCTTGTCGACAGGAAATACATGGAGCTCGCCGTCAGGACTCTGCACGAGGAATTCGGATTGCATCAGAAATGACCCGGGATGAGCACACACCGGATCCGGCCCCGGACGCCCGATCC
>JAPOSK010000333.1 GCA_026709725.1 Paracoccaceae bacterium
AGCAGGGCCAAGCGGCCCTGCTCCTGCACACATGCTTCCAGCCCGGTTGCGTAATTCGGGTACAAGAGAGAGTAGCCGAGTGTGTGCTTAATTCGATGATTCCTGACGCGCTTTGATTCGGAATAGAAGCTCCGGGCCATCGGGGTCAGTTCCGCCTCCGCGAACGGAATTGCGGGCGGCTCCGGCTGGCCAAGCAGTCTGGCTGCATAACTGATCACCAGTTCTGGTCGTTCAGGCCTGTCGTCGCAGACATTGTAGACTCCGCCAGGCCGTTCGGCAGTCAGAGAAAGGTGCAGTATGCCGACAATATCATCGACATGGATACGATTGAATACCTGCCCCTCCTTGATAATCCGCCGGGAACGACCCCGTCGCAGCTGGGCGATTGGCCCCCGCCCTGGACCATAAATCCCAGCCAATCGAAAAATATTCAGCGGGATTTTCCACTTCCGGGCAAGATCCTGCCAGGCCTCCTCAGCGGCGACACGGGCGGCACCACGCGCGGTACTCGGTCGCAAGTCTGTGTCTTCATCAACCCAGGCACCATCATGGTTTCCATAGACAGCTGTTGTTGAGAGGTATCCCAACCATCTGACCCCTGCCGGAGCAGAAGATCCCCATCGTTCACTGAGAAACTGCGCTGCAATATCACCATCGCCTGTCGGTGCGATTGACGTCAACAGGTGGGTTGATGAATCAACTTCGGGACCGATATCCGAACCGGGCCAAACATGCAGCCGCGAACGCTCCTGGGAAGTCGCCTTTTCTCTCGACCGCGTCGTCCCCGTCACATCCCATCCATCCTCGGCAAGCAACCTGCCTGCCAACCGACCGGCACTGTAACCAAAACCAAAGCAGAAGAGCTTTCCACCTTTATTCATCACCTGCATCTCCAATCCATCATGGACATTTCCGCATCGCACTCTGCATCAAGGCCTCTGCGACCCTTGAAATCGACCGTCTGTCCCCCTGTCCTCCGACAACCTCATGGCAGCCCATCGGGCAGCATCAGAAACAACAGGATCCGGGTCTGAAATATGACTCCGGACATGGTGCAGCATCTTCGGGTCACACGAATTGCCGATGGCATAGAGGACATTCCGCAGGAATCGGTTCCGGCCAATGCGACGGATTGGGTTATTGCGGAACAACTCGCGGAACCCTGTCTCGTCAAGTGCGACCAGTTCAGCGAGCTGAGGTGACCTGAGATCGTTGCGGGCATGAAACCGTGTCTCCCGGGCTGTCCGGGCAAACTTGTTCCAGGGACAGACCTCCAGACAATCATCACAGCCGTAAATCCTGTTGCCAAGCAATGGACGAAGGTCGGGCTCGACCGAACCCTTATGCTCAATTGTCAGATAGGAAATGCACCGGCGGGCATCCAGCTGGTAGGGGGCCGGAAACGCGTCGGTTGGACAGACATCAAGGCACCGACGACAAGAGCCACAGAAATCCTGCTCGGGAGGGGTTGTCGACACATCCATGGTCGTGAATACTGCACCCAGAAAAAACCAGCTGCCGAGCTGTCGGCTGACAAGGTTTGTATGCTTGCCCTGCCAACCAAGACCGGCACTCTGTGCGAGCGGCTTTTCCATTACCGGAGCAGTATCGACAAAGACCTTGATCTCAATATCCCTGTCCCTGCTCATCAGCCATTGACCGAAACGCTTCAACTGTGCCTTGACAATTTTGTGATAGTCCTGGTTCTGTGCATAAACTGAAATCGTGCCTCGCTCACATTGCTTCGTATTGGCAATGGAATGCACATCCTGTCCATAGGAAACCGCCAGCATAATGACAGAGCGGGCGGCAGGCCACAACGCAGCCGGATCACCCCGCCAGTGACTCCGCTCCCTCAACCACGACATCTCACCGTGATAGTTCCGTTCAAGGAACGCAAGCAATCCCACCTTCGCATCCTGGATTGAATCCGGTCGGCAAACTCCCCACGCATCAAACCCCTCAGCGCGAGCCCGCTCACCGATCTCCTTGTGGAGGGACTGGCCCTGCATCTCTTCTCCTCAACCCACATATCAACTTGAGGCACACCACTCTCACAGCTGCAATCCTGATGGCCATTGTCTTCCGTGCCGCCTTTCACCAGCACTCCCGCCTCATACCATGGCCTGCATTGGTGTGTGAATGCGCATCGCAATGTCGCAGGCGGCTGTCAATCGGGTCGTGCCATCAACCCTCAATCCAATGGCTGGGCCAATCATCTTGCTGTCGGGTTTATATCAGAACGACATCGAAAGATCAGACATGCTGCAAAGAAATCCACCAACCCTGCGGAATCCCATTCAAATTGCCTGTCCCAACAAATGCCCACAACTTTATGGAAAAGTTCATTGCCTTTTCATGCAAAGAGCATCAGTCTGAACCCAAATGTCAATGAGCCTTTCCATTCCAGGGTGACAATGCAATCCTTTCCAGCCAGCGACGCGGCCTCAATTGGCAAAGTCATTCGTCAAACGCGCAAGGCGCTCAGGATCACGCAGGAAGAACTGTCCCTTCAGACAGGGATATCACGACCAACGATCCGGAGCATTGAGCGTGGCAAGGAGACATCCCATCTCGGCCTCGCCCTGCAACTCTGCCGCGATCTTGGCATTCGACTCGACGCGACACCACCCGGGGACATTGAAAGGGGATGATGGTTCTCGATGTTTATCTCGAGTCCGTGGCCGAGCCTGTCGGTGAATTGTCGAGGACAGGCGATGGAGTGATGTCCTTCAGGTACTCAATGGACGATTTGCCGTATCCGATCTCAGCCTCGTTGCCTGTTCGCGAAAGGCCCCATGGCAACCCGGCCGCATGCGGGTTTTTCTCGAACCTGCTGTTTGAGAATGAGATGCGTGACCAGGTCATGCAGCGTCACGGAATTTCAGAGGGAGATATCGTCGGTCTTCTCTTCCACCTCGGTGCCGATTGTCCCGGTTCAATCAGCTGTGTTCCCAAAGGCGAGCGGCCGGGCAAGCAACCGGGGCTCCTGGATTCGGACTACGACATGCTTGATGGGTCACCCCGGGTGCCAGAGGATTTGTCTTCGGTCGCACACACGCTGGCCGTCAACGGAACTCTCGCCAAAATCATGGCATCTTTGCGTGATCATCGGCAGGTTCCGCGGGAGACAGCTGATCCATCGCCGCTGACCGGAGTCCAGGGCAAGATCGCAGTTACGCGGCTGCCGGATGGACATCTCGGATTGCCCAGGAACGGGAGTGGTGCTCCAACAACACATATTTTGAAGGTCCCGCAAATGGCAGCGATGAGTTCTGTCATGCGTGAGCAGATTGCGACGCGTCTCATGGCCCAGGTTCAGACACATGATGTATCTCAGACCTGCATTGTTGGGGAAGGTTCATTGCAGGGCCTTCTTGTCAGGCGTTTCGACCGCTATCTTGAAGGGAATGCCGTGCATCGAATTCACCAGGAGGACTTTTGTCAGGCCCTTGGCTACGGCCACATGCTGAAATACGAGCGCAATGGGGTGGGAGAACGGGCTTTCACTACCAAGGCGATCGGCCAAATCCTGGCCATGACCCGTGTCCCTGCGCAGTCACGTCAGGCCTTCTTCGAGATCACCCTCGCCAGTCTTGTACTTGGAAACTCTGACAATCACGCAAAAATCATGCTCTCCTGTACACATCAATGAAGCTCGAACTTGCGCCCGCGTATGACATCGATTCGGTTTTGCTTAATGATGTGACCCGGGAAGACCTTGATCGCTTCCTGAAGTCGCTGTGCGCCCGCGGCTTCGGCGCATCCCAGCAAAAGCGGACCACATCCATCATGCAGCGGCTGCCTGATGCCGCCAACGCGCTCCCGCGTCCAAAGGCAAAACGTCTCGGCGATGTCATCCGGCAGCAATCTCATCACCTGTCCTGCAACGCAGGACTTGGGCTTGAGGTTCCCGAGTTCGACAACGTGCCGGTCAATCGACCCTGATGCACAAACTCTTCAAACATCAGCCTCGGGACAATATCAACCGTTGGCCTTGCCTGCCATTCGAGTCATCACACTGTTCAGGATTTCCGCGATCTCCCGCATTCCCATTCGTCATGCCAATGGAATCAGAATGAGCAGTTCCTGTAGTTGCTGATCAGTCTTTGTCGGCCTGGATTCACCGGACAAAGCCGCAATGGCACGGCTGGCAGGCCTTTCTGTCTGGAAGATGTGTTACTCGTAGCCGGCAGATTTCCGGAGCTCGTTCACGATGTCTCCGTTTTGAATCGGTATCCGGCGCGCACCCGGAATATAATTTTTTTTCCACGCACCACCCGGTTTGTGTGTAATGTTAACAACCCGCCGGGGCCAGCACCCCGAGTCCGTCATATGCCTCTTTCAGGATGCCGGAGGGCAGTCATGATTAATGCCCTGCACGCCAAAAACAGTGTTAACCGCGCCAGCACCATACAACCTGATTCGGTGATACAGTTCGGGGCGAACCGGGCTGCAGTTTCCACGCCTCAAATTGACCATGAACCAGAGGCTCGCCCCTGTTCCGCCCCATGCAGAACATATGAGCAATATGGACCAGCTTTTGCAACTCCAGGTTCGAGAGGGTATGGCCTGAGCAATGAACCAGGGTGTTCGCAGCACCAAGCACACAGGTTGTCATGGCCTGTCCCCCCTTCCAACTGCGTTGCAGGATAACTGTCGTTCATGAAAAACCAATGATGAGGCATTTGAGGCTGCAAGAATGACAAAAATGGCCGCAACACCGCTGCTGGCTTGTCGTGCGATCATCGCAAGGATTGCGTCAGGCATCTGTCAGGCATAATCGGTTCAGGCAACTTAAGAGACTGGTTCATGAGTTGCTGTGGTGGAAGCCATCGGGAGCGCAATTACGATGGATAATCCTGGGGCAATCTCCCTGAATTTTTCTGGGTGCAGGGGATGCTCCATGGTTGCAGTCATCAAGGTGGGAGTGCCGGTGGGTCAAGAACTGTGAATCTGCGCCCAATAGAACCGGGTCAGGATTTTCTGAAGGGGCAAGCGGGACCACGGAACAATATCCATTCTTCTCCCAGGATGCAGGTGAATTGAGATTGACAACGGAGCCAGGAATGAGCGGTACACTTCTCGTTGGGTTTGGAGCAATCGGTCGTTGGCTCCTTGAGACCAATCAAAACAGAACAACGAAAATCGGCTGTGTGCTTGTAAGATCGCAGCGTATGAGTGAAACGCGTGAGATTCTCAAGGGCAGGGCTCAGGTTGTTTCTGACATCCGGGAATTGGATGAAAAACCTGACATTGCAATCGAATGTGCCGGGCACAGTGCCCTGAAAATGCACGGATCTGCCATTCTTCAGCGTGGAATTGACCTGGGCCTGATTTCGGCCGGCGCTCTTGCAGATCAGGGCCTGTCGGAAAAACTCCTGCAAAGTGCAGCAGAG
>JAPOSK010000327.1 GCA_026709725.1 Paracoccaceae bacterium
GGCAGGCCCAGGATACTGGTCTCTGCGGTCGTGCATGCGTCGGTCCGGCAGGCCGCGAGGTGGCTTGACGAGCACGGATCAGCGAGGTTGGACATCGTACCCGTGACCAGGGGTGGCTTTATCGATCTCGATGCGTTGGAGGCGATGATCGACACTGACGTGCTACTGGTGTCGGTAATGGCGGCGAACAGCGAGACCGGAGTGCTGAATCCGGTGGAAGAGATCGCCGAACGGGTCCATGCTGTCAGCGCATTGTTCCACTGCGATGCCACACAGTCGGCGGGCCGGCTACCGTTCGACCTAGAACGGATCGGTGCGGACCTTGTGTCCCTGAGCAGTCACAAGATATGTGGTCCGACCGGTGTCGGTGCGCTTGTTGGGACGCGGTATGGTCTGCGGGGGCTGCGACCGCTTATCCACGGCGGTGGACACGAGCAGGGATTGCGGTCGGGGTCATTGAATGTAGCCGGTATCGCGGGGTTCGGTGCCGCCGCTCGAATCGCCTCTGAGGAACGAACGTCGGAATCGGCTCGGATCGCGGTGGCTCGTGATCGGCTGACCGCTGCTCTGAAGTCGCGGATCTCCGGCGTACACGACGTCGGAGATGCCGCCCGCAGGCTCCCGAACACGGCGAACATCCGGTTCGAGGGTGCCGATGCGGAGGCAGTGGTGGCCAACATGGATCCTGTCGCGGTCTCGACCGGCAGTGCGTGCAGCTCTGGAGCGATCGAGCCCTCCGAGGTGCTCCTTGCCATGGGTATCCCGCGTGGTGCGGCGTTCGAATCGGTCAGATTCAGTCTCGGACGTTTTACGACGCAAGAGGATGTCGATCTCGCGGTGGAGAGTGCAGTTGCCGCCGTCGGGCATGTTCGGGGCATGGCCGAAAGGAGCGCGTGATGCGACTGGTCGACGCCACCAAGCCGATGTTCGCCAAGCACGAGACGTTCCATCCGCGCTATGGGTGGTTCAGGAAAGCCTACAACTTCGTAGCCGCAGACCCACAAATTTTCAGCCGAGAGGACGCTCCGGTCCGGGTCGGTGTGGGCAAGAATATGGTCCGAGCGATTCGCTTTTGGGGCATTGCCGCTAAGTTGATTGATGTGGGACAAGGATCTTCCAGACATCGGACCCGCGATCTGGTTCCCACCTGCCTGGGTCACTCGCTCTTTGGTGATTCGGGATGGGACCGATACATGGAGGATCCGGGGACCCTGTGGCTTCTGCATTGGCTGCTGCTGTCTCCTCCCTGTCTGCTGCCGGTGTGGTGGCTCGCTTTCAACGAGTTTCATGCCTTGGAGTTCAGTGACGACCACCTTGAGGCGGTGGTCGCTACTCAGCTCGAGGCTGCCGCGGGGTGGGCTGCTCCGCATCCGTCATCGGTCAGAAAAGATGTCAGCGCCCTGCTGCGCACCTATGCGCCGGCGGAACGGTCGCGCCGCATTGGTATCGAGGATGTTCTGGATTGCCCGCTTCGTGAACTGAATCTGATTGGACGATCGGCCACCACTCATCGGTACCGATTTGCCTTGGGAGCGAAGCGCGCACTGCCGCCGGCCGTTCTGGCCTATGCCGCCCTGGATTACGTCGCCCGCACCAACGCGGGAGGGAATACGGTCACGCTCGGCCGCCTCGCTCATGAACCGGGTGGTCCCGGTAGGATCTTCAAGCTCACTGAAGGAGAACTCTTCGCCGCTCTCGAATCGCTCGTCGATGGAGTGGATTCGCTCGCATTGACGGCGACTACGGGATCTGTCCAGCTCTCCTGGTCGGACGAGCCGAGAGAGATCGGCAAGGAGATTCTTGACTGCTACTACGGTTTCTCCATCCCGAACACCCAAGTGGGCCATGCGGTTCACAAGGATGAGTGGTCGACCGTGTTTGCGTCGGCGAAGGGGTTGTGATGACCGTTCTCGCCGACCATATCTCAGTCCTCGAGCGCTTTGCCCGTTCGGCCAATCTCGAACGTGATGCCGATCGGTCGGAACCGCTAAAGGGATATATCGTCACTGCTCGAGCACTCGAAGTCGTAGAACGAATCGCTACGGTTGCCGCAACCGGACTTTCGGGAGGGGCGTGGTCGTTGACCGGACCCTATGGCTCGGGAAAATCCTCGCTTGCCCTACTGCTGGACGCCGCACTCGGTCCGGCCACTCCGACACGGGAACTCGCCTGGAGTCTGATCGACGAGGCTTCACCCGCAGTCGGCGAGTCGATTCGACAAGTCCACCGCCGTCACCAGACCAGAGATTCCGGATTCCATCGCGGTCTGATTACCGCCAATCGCGAACCGCTTGGCCACACGGTGCTCCGGGCGCTCCATGCTGCGGTCCTCCGGCGCTACGGCAAACTCCCACCGGCCAGCAAATTCCGGGCTGCCCCGACGCTGATAGGAGCGCTCGAAGATGTCGCAACAAATGATCCCCGCCGAGCCGGACCTTCTGCGGCCGCGATCGTCGATATCGCCCGGTGTCTGGCGGAGAACACACCGCTTCTGCTGGTCATTGACGAATTCGGCAAGAATCTCGAAGCGATTCGAGGCAGCAGCGATGCCGATCCCTATTTGTTGCAGCAGCTTGCCGAGGCGGGGCAGGGCTCGGGTCTGCCGATCTTCCTGTTGACGTTGCAGCACCTGTCGTTCGAGGACTATCTGACCGGCGCCGAAGGTCCACAGCGTCGCGAGTGGGCCAAGGTGCAGGGCCGCTTCGAGGACATCGCCTATGTCGAATCGGCCTATCAGACCCGTGCTCTGATCGGGACCGTCTTCAAGATCGGCGATGAGAAATTGTGGAATCGGATCGTTCGCTGGTCTGAACCTCATGCCGAGTCGTTCCGGTCGCTCGGCATCGCCGATATGGCAGACCCTGAATCAGTGGCTTCTTGCTATCCGCTACATCCCTTGGCCGCAATGCTACTGCCCGAGTTGTGCAGTCGTTATGGACAGCACGAACGAACGCTGTTCTCGTTTTTGGCCGGCCCGGACCCGGCGGGTGCCGCGTCCTTCCTTGCGACCACCAGACTGCCGAGTCGCGGTCCGCTCCCATCTCTTGGTCCCGATGCCGTTTACGACTACTTCGTGTCCAGCGGGACATTAGCGGCCGTGTCCGAAAGCCGTTCGAGCCGGTGGAACGAGATCGCCCTTCGACTCCGCGATATCCACGGCCTCTCTGCGCGGCAGACCCGTTTGGCGAAGGCTGTCGCCTTGCTCAATCTCGTGTCGACAAGTGGATCGATCCGGGCGTCTTTACGAGTTCTTTCACTCGCCGATTCTGCTTCAAGCGACATGTTGGCTGATCTCGAGAAAGCTGGAGTTGTCACCTACCGTGCTTTCGCCGACGAATACCGGATTTGGCAGGGCACCGATGTTGATGTCCGCGGTCTCCTCGAACTCGCCTGCCAGAGCACGAGACGGCAGCCACTCGTCGAGATTCTGTCTTCCCTGGATCAGCCCCTGCCGGTGGTGGCAGCGCGACACAGCGCGGAGCATGACGTGCTTCGGGTGTTCGCCAGACGCTACGCGGCTGGCGGTCGGCACTTCGATCCTCCGGATGCACTTTCCCCTTACGATGGCGAAGTGCTGCTCATGGTCGAACCGGATCGGGAACTACCGGAATTGGCCGGACCGGTGACAGTGGCGAAACCAGTCTTGGTGGCGATCCCCAACGATTTGACCGTGCTCGACAGAATTGCAAGGGAAACTGCGGCCGTCACCATCGTGTCGAAGGATCCGGCAGTTGAATCCGATTGGGTGGCCCGACGCGAGATCGGTGAGCGACTGGCCGAGATGCAGGCCGCCCTTGGTCACGCTATCGACGATACGTTTAGTGCTGACGCATGTCGGTGGATCCTGCTCGACGCCTCCGGCAAGAAAGAGTTGTCCGCAGGTCGGGGCAGTGCCGTGTTGTCCGAGGTGGCCGACCTTGCCTACCCGTACACCCCGGCGATTGGCAACGAAATGCTCAACCGAAGAGATCTTACCTCCCAGGGCGCCAAAGCCCGGCGTCTTCTCCTCGAGGCCATGATCCAGCGTGGTGCCGAGACAGCTCTCGGATTCGATGGCTATGGCCCGGAAGTGGCCATGTATCGCGCGTTCCTGGAGAGGACCGGGCTCCATGGGCGTGATCCCCACCACGAGATCTGTGTCTTTCACGAGCCCCATGACCCCTCGTTACTTCCGGCCTGGGGAATTCTGGAAAACTGCTTCGAGCGCGCCAAGGCACGCCGCATCAACCTCGAAGACATCCATGCCGCACTGCTCCTGCCGCCGGTCGGGATGAAGGTCGCGGTTATCCCGGTATTCGTGACAGTGGCCCTGCTTGCCTTCAGGGATGAGATTGCGATCTATGAGCACGGCACCTTCAAGCCACTGCTGACTCCCGACCTTTCGGAGCGAATGGTCCGAAACCCGGGTCACTTCGATATCAAACACTTCGCAGGCACCACCGGCGCCCGCCGGCAAGTCATCGACGCACTGGTCGAATGTCTTGGTGTCCAGCCAAGGTTCGGCAGGCATCGGGTCGCAAATGTCCTTTCAATTGTCGGTCATCTTGTCTCGCAGATCAGAAGCCTTGACAGCTACACGTTGCGGACCCGCAACTTGCCGATCACTACCCGGAAGATTCGGGAGGCTATCTTGGCAGCCATCGAGCCGGATGCGCTACTTTTCGACAGTCTCCCGAGTGCCTTGGGATTCGTGCCCATTTCCGCTGACATGGAGACTTACGGGAAGGTCGCCGAATATGCACAAGGTGTCGACGCGGCACTGCAAGAACTCATCGGATGTAGCGATCGGCTCCTTGCTGAGCTCTTCGAACTTCTGCTTGATGTCAGTACCGAGACCAAACGGTTCGTAATTGCCGGGCAGGCTGCCGCTCTCGAGGATGAAGTGCTCAACCCTTTGATACGTGCATTCGTCCTTGCCCTAGCCAACGATGGTTCCCGAACGGACGCCGACTGGATTAAGGCTGTAGCTACGGTGGTTGCTCGGAAAGCGCCGGCGGAGTGGAACGATGATGATCTGGCTCGGTTCCGGCGTGAACTTCCCTTGCAAGTTGCCGCCTTTCAGCGTCTCATCGCTCTCCACGCGGAGAGTCGTGTCGATGGCGGTGGCCCGTTCGACGCGCTACGCGTTACCATCACACGCTCCGATGGAAGCGAACATGTCGGTCTGGTCGGAATCGATCAACTCCAACGAGACCGTATCGACGGAGCTCTTGATGGTGTCCTGAAGGAGCTACAGAAGATCGTTGGCTCACAGCGTCGAGCTCGCAAGGCATTGCTTGCCTTGCTCGGAGAGCGGCTTCTGTCGGAGCAGACCGACAACGACGACGAAGCGATATTCGATTTCCCGAATGTGAGGGTACCGCATGGCTGACA
>JAPOSK010000388.1 GCA_026709725.1 Paracoccaceae bacterium
ATCAGGATTGGGCGTGGCTCCGTTCCTCAGATACCTCCCCTATCAATTCTTTGTCTATACCAAATAGGCCGGGGAAGAGACCGATACTACTTGCCCGGGATCGAAACAACTTGGTTTACAGTGACTACACGATTTGTACATTTATAGAACATCCTCCCCATTCTTCCGCCCCTCCTCCACTGCCGCCCCTTCGGCGAACCCGGTCAGGAAACCCGAGGCCGTCGCAGCCCGGAACACATCATTGGCAACGGCGAGGAACACAACCAGCATCTCCTCGGTGGATAGGGCGGTCACGGGGAAAGCGGATCAAGATAATCATCGGATGGGCGGTGGGCGGAAATCATGCGCCAGTTCTGTGATGAACTTCTCTCTGACGAGTTTAAGCCGTTTTGTCAAACTCCCTCGTCTTCCGCACGTCAGCTGCAGCAGGCCCAAGACGCGTGTCGAGTCGTGTGAATGTCACTTGGTTGCCGATCTGGATGTCAGGGAGTTCAAGGCCCTGCAATTCTGAAATGTGGAAGAAATAGTCTGAATCAGCCGCTTTGATGAAACCATACCGCTTGTCTGTATTCATAAGCTTCACATAGCCAGAAAGACGCGCCTCGCCATCCATTTTTCTCAGCAGTTCCGAGATCTTGCCGGACGCTTCTCTTGGTTCGATACGAAAGAACTCCCTATCGACCCTTACGCGGTATTCGTTCAGCAGTTCATGGACGGCGTTTTCTGCACCCACGGGGTCTGCCACAAACCAGATGCTGCGGGGGCTGAACGGATCCACCACCCCGGTGGCTCGGTTGATCTCTTCGACGCGCTTCAAGAGACTTCTTTGGGTTTGTCCAATTTTGATCAGGCTTCGGTCTGATCGAGTGCTCGGCAGATAGAGATGGCCGCGCCCCTCCTCAAGGGGCAGCTCATCGCCCTTGATGAAGAATCTCAATGCCGTTCCAAGCCCTGCACGCTGCAGACTTTCGGCAACCCCTCATAGCCACGCACATCACCCTCCTTCACGGCCTGACGGAGGATTGGGAGATCGCGAGCCATCCACCTCAGTCTTCGTCTGTTCGGAAGACCAAGGCGAAGCCAAACAACGACCCAGTCGGGTTGATCTTCACGAAGAACTCGATTGCAGAGACCTTTAGTCTCGCTGATAGAATCCAAGGCATTCTCGTTGGGTTCAGAACCAAACAGTATATCAACGACGTTTTGTGCCGAATGAAGATACCGACTGAGTGTCGCTGGTTTGGGTGGCACCATTCCAAAGCCAAGATTAGGGTTTCTCCCCTGCTCACGGTTCAGCGTATTCATGCGACGACTTTCCTGCGGGTCTGTGGCCCGGAATCAGGGAGAGTGCTCCCCATCAAAAGGGGATTATATGCTTAAGTAACCAAGAATCAAATTAGGACCTCCCGACACGGGAGCGATTCTCCCATGGCTGACTTTTTGTGACATTTCCCGACGATCCCCGGTTTCCTGGCCCGATTCGACCGCCAATCCTCCACCAGTCCTCCCTTGGGGCCGCGCCTGCCAGGCGGAGCCTGTTGTCGTTGGCCCGGTCAATGACCTCGGGTGATCGCCCTGTCGCCGCCATCCGGGCCGGGGCCGCGCAGACCGGTCCGACAAGGCAAGGACACCGGTCCCCCGGATCATCCCATGGGGGCGCGTCCCCAGCTGGCCCCGGTCTGTCCGATGGGCGCGTCATGCGCACGCCCACGAGGGTTGTGTTGGCGGCACGGGCCGCCCCGCCCCGTCATCACCATCCAGGCCCATGCGGGTGCGGGTGCTGCAGCCCGGAGTGATGACCCCGGAGCGATCATGACCCGGGGCCGATGACGGCCCGGGTCGTGTCATGGGCCGGACGGCCCTCCCCCTCCTTCCGGGAAGAGAGTGCGGGCCTGCGGAGGAGGGAGCACAGGGCATTGATCACCGTGCCGGCCCCAGTGATTCAACAGAGGGGGTCTCTTCTGTCCTGGCAGGGGGTGGTGGGGAGTGCGGGTGTGTCCGGGAGGGCTCCTGTTCTGTCCTCTGGGGGAGGGTTTTCTGATGGGGAGCCCTCGACCCTGTTCTTGGTCACAGGCCCGGGCAACTCGTCGTGAAAATCGGGTGGATTGATCGCCCGGACGGTGGCATGGATCGGTGCTGCTGCGAGACATCCGGGGCAGGGGGCCGATGCATCGCCGAATCGCTGATCGGGGGCGAATGCGATTTTGGCGAATCACCTGTTATCAGGGACGTGCGGATTTCCGGGTCAGCCATACGGGGATCACGCTCTTGACGCGTCCATATATTCGCGTGGCATATGGAACTGCAATTGCGGGAAATCGTGCAAATGAGGCCAGCGTCAACAGATCAAATACACAAATCTCTTGCAGATTCTCTACTCTATCAGTTTGATAGGGCTGACCGCATCACGATCGATTTTGGCCCTTGCAGGGCAATATCACGGTCAGATGTTATGTTCAGCAATTCTCCACCTCCCCGGCCCGCATCTGCGCAAGGGCCGTATCCGGCACAGCCTCCACTTCATGCCACCTGTATCGAATGCCGTGATCAGTGCCCTGTTCCGCTGGCCAGTGGCTTTTTCAACCGGTTGAGAGCGGGTGCTGAGCACAACTGCTGACAGTTCGTGACGCAACCATTGCAATGACATTCCGCGGGACAGCGAATCGATGATCACGGTGTCGGGATGTGATCATGTCGTGGAGGCAATCCGTTATCGATGTGGTGGCATGTCCCGGTCCGTGCTGGTGGTGCAGGTTGTGGCAGAATCTGATATCCGGTGATTTGCGCATGTTTGGATTGTCAAATCGATTTGTCGTTGACATTGCCCGCTGATCATGAATGGCGATGGAATTGCACTGCGTGAGGGAAAAATGACAGAGGCTCCCAAAGCGGGACTCATGACACATCTGCGTGGACTGAATCCCGAGCAGCGTGAGGCGGTCGAGGCTCTCGAGGGGCCGGTTCTGATCATCGCGGGTGCAGGCACGGGCAAGACCCGAACGCTGACGGCGCGTATTGCCCACATCCTGAAGCTCTCGCTTGCGCGCCCGAATCAGATCCTTGCCGTTGCCTTTACAAACAAGGCGGCCGCTGAATTGCGGGCGCGGATCTTCGGGATGACAGGCGTCGACCCGCATCGCCTGCCATGGGTCGGAACCTTTCATTCGATCTCGGCGCGAATCCTGCGGCTGCACGCAGAGATGGCGGGCCTGAATGACAGGTTCTCGATCTATGACGACCGGGATCAGGCCCGTATCCTCAAATCGGTCCTGGCAAAGTGCAGGTTCCATGACAGGCAGTGGCCAACCAAACGCGTTGCCAGCCTGATCACCGGCTGGAAAGATCAGGCCAGACGACCGGAGCACCTCACCGCGCACGACCGTGCGCTCCTTGATGGCAAGGCTCTGGATATCTACCGGCATTATCAAAAGGAACTGCAGGTGACGAATGCGGCTGATTTTGGCGATCTGATTCTGCATGTTGTCTCAATCCTGTCGCAGAATCCGGATGTCCGGGAGCACTATCAGGGTCAGTTCCGTTTTGCCCTCGTTGATGAGTTCCAGGATGTGAATCGGGCACAGTATGCCTGGCTGCAGTTGCTGACCGGGCAGAAAAACAATCTCTGTTGTGTTGGTGATGATGATCAGGCCATCTACAGTTGGCGGGGGGCAGAACCCAAAATCATGCTCGGCTTTAGTGAGCACTATCCCGGGGCCCGGCTTGTTCGGCTGGAACAGAACTATCGTTCGACAACACACATTCTTGGTGCAGCTGTTGGAGTGATTGCAAACAATATCCACCGTCACAAGAAATCCCTGCGCTGTGCGGATGGGATGGCCGGGCGGGCGGCCCGCAAGGTCGAGGTTGTTCGATACCGAACCAATCTTGCCGAAGCCGATGGCGTGGTTGATGCCATCCGGAAACTCACGATGGGAAGGGATCCAGACTATCGTCTTGCGGATATTGCGGTCAGTGCCAGGACCTGGGCCTGCCTCGCTGAAGTTGAGCAGGCTTTGGTCAGGGCCGGATTGCCCTATCAGGTCTTTGGTGGTCCAAAATTCTATGAACGCAAGGAGATCCGGGACATGCTGTCCTATCTTCGGTTATGCCACAACAGTGCGGATTCCGGGGCCTTTGAACGTGCTGTCAACACCCCCTCCCGAGGCATTGGTGTCAAGACGATCGGAGTTATCCGCGGGCGGGCTGGTGACGACGATGTCCCGATGTATGCAATGGCGCATCTTGCCGCAAACGATGGGACATTGTCATCTGCTCCGTCACGACGCATCAGGGAGTTTCTCGGCAATGTGGAGCGGTGGTCGGACGCGTTTTCCCGAACGGCGATCCGGTGTGATTCTGTGACCCAGAGCGGGACACAAATCGAGACCGGTGTCCCTGAAGCACGTTGCCGGGAAGTTCGGATGCTGGTGCGGATGGTTGTCGAGGAAAGCGGTATGGCAAATTACCATCGAACCCTTGATTCCGAAGATGCAGCGCAACGGGTCGAGAACCTCGACAAGCTTGTCGATTTTGCCGGGCGCCATCAGACCCTTGGTGATTTTCTTGAGCATGTCGGTCTGATGTCGGACGATGTTGTTGAAGTCAGTGATGCAAAAAATCAGATCACGCTGATGACACTTCATGCTGCCAAGGGAAGTGAATATCCGGTCATGTTTCTGGTGGCATGGGAAGAGGGCATTCTGCCCTGGCTGACCCCCGGAGGTGAACAGTTGGACACCCTCAGGATGGCGCAGATCAAGTCACTGGCCATGATGGTGATCGCCTTTGCCTCGACGGATCCCGACAAACCGTCACTTGGGCACCTGCATCTGCTTGCGCGCAGCCTGCAGGGCGGGACAGGGGAGGACGGAAAAGATGCAGCACTGGTTCGTGGTCGGGATCTCGCCTCTCGCGTATTGAGATGGACAGACAGGCCACGGGCAGAAGATCTTGCCGATGCTGTGCGGCTGAGCCGGTCAATTGTTGCGGATGAGAAACTTGAGGAAGAAAGGCGGCTTGCCCATGTCGGCCTGACCCGGGCCATGGAACGCTGCATTATCTCGCATGTCGATCTTCGCTGGCGGTATGGTGTCTACAATCCGGCATCCCCGTCCCGCTTTCTTCTGGAGATCCCCGCGCAGCACAAATCCCAGGCGCAGTCGACTGATTCAGGTCAGGGTCCGGATGCTGGTGCACGCCGCTCACCGACACTGACGGGGCAGGCTGAAGGGAGATCGCCG
This sequence comes from Paracoccaceae bacterium, assembly GCA_026709725.1. Classification (GTDB taxonomy): domain Bacteria; phylum Pseudomonadota; class Alphaproteobacteria; order Rhodobacterales; family Rhodobacteraceae; genus MPNP01. The sequence continues at coordinate 5,241 of JAPOSK010000388.1, forward strand.
CGCAGAACAAATCCCCACCCCGGGGGTTCGGCCCCGATGTCGGGGACGATGCCCCGCCCCGCCGGGCTTCAGATCGGCGACCGCGTCAGCCATCGAAGGTTCGGCACCGGAACGGTCCATGCCGTCAGTGCCC
>JAPOSK010000571.1 GCA_026709725.1 Paracoccaceae bacterium
CCAAGGAGGCGACACGGATCGGTGCCGCCTCCTTGGCCTGTGCCAAAAGGCTCCGCCTGGCACGGGCGGCCTGATTTGACCGAATCAGGCCAGGACCAAGGTGTGTCAGGAGATGTCATGAAGGGTCAGCCATAGGAGAATCACTCCCCAATTTGAGAACCGGCCTGTTCATTTGAAGATGAAACCGGCATAATCCCAGCAAGTGCAAACCACTCGCATCCTGAATGATCTGGAGACAGCCATGAAACAACTGATGAAATTCGCGCGACCCCTAAACGATTAACCATTGCCGCGCTGGTGGCCCTGACGCTGGGGCTGCTGGTCACCCCGGTCGGGGCGCAGACGATCACCGCGCCGGGGCTTAAGGGCCCGCAGGCCTGCGTGGGGTTAGGGGAAACGAACGACCCTCTTAGCAGGAGCATTGCGTCGGTATCACAACAAGGTGCGAATATTAATATCGACGCTTACACAAATCTGCACACCAATCTGAGAAGTAGGGCCGGAGACGGCGGAACAACCCAGTTTGCCATTCATTTTCGGGCTCGGAACGCTAACACAAACGCAGTGGCCTTCACTTCATCAAGACTGGTTAGAATAACCTCAAGTAACCAGAATCTGTTCAGATACCTGAACAGATCCATATCCGGTTTGAGCCCGAAAACGCCGTATGTTTTTGAGGTCTACTCATCGTCTGGAGGCTTGGAGAACATCCCCCTGCTGCGCCGCTGCTTCATGACGGGCGGAACCTACACTTCCACGAATACCGATATTTTGAACGGTAGCACCGGGTGCTTTACGATCACTCCCCGCACACCCCAGGACGTGCGCAACTGCCTGTGCGGGCGGGGCAATACCGGAACGGTTGTGGGACGGCGTCGTACGACTATACGTCATTCCGTCCCGCCTGGGGCTGCGCCAGCTGATTTGCCGAACACCGCGGGGCGGCGCCACCGCCGCCCTTCATCCCGTCAGACCATCACCGCGGTGATGGTCCCGGTCCGCCCTGACACCGCCCCGTCGTCTTTTGTCGCTGGCGGGCCCTGCGCCGCATTCCCGGATTCGCACTCGCATTGACGCACCCCGGTGCACACACGTCCCAAAAGATCGATCCCGCATGTTGTTTCGGACCCTGTTTGACGAACCGGTTTCGGGATTGACTTGCGGAGATCGATAACCGCTCTTGACGAAGTCCCGCAAACACATGTTCATGAGATCCGGAGACGCCGGGGGAAATGAACATGCCCCGGATGAAGATCGGGTTGTTCGCCCAGCCGGTCCACAGGTGCGGGCGGCGGCGCGTCTCTCCCGTCTCCGCAGGCCCGCACGCGCGTCCCGGAGGGAGGGGAGGGCAGTGGGGCCCATGATGCGATCAGGGCCGTCATCGGCCCCGGGTCATGATCTCTCCGGGCCGCAACACCCTTGGCGCATGAGCTGCAGGGCGGCGCGGGATGCCGGGGTGCCCGTTGCGGGCGGGACCGTCGAGGCTGCCAACAAGACCCTCGTGGGCGTGCGCATGACGCGCCCATCGGATCCTTTGGGGGCCGGCTGGGGATGTGCGGGCGGGACGGGTGGCCCCAGGGGAGGATTGGTGGAGGGTTGGCGGCGGTGCGGCCCGGGAAGGGGGGGTGCCGGGAAATGTCAATGAAAGCCAGCCATGGGAGAGTCACTCCCGGATCAGTTTGGGTCGATGCGAAGCCCGTAACGGAGACACGGATTGCATGAATCAGTTCATCGCTCTCCAGGGCGGAACAGCCCCTTCGCCCGGAAAACCTTCCGGGTCCTGTCGTCTGACTCATGGGCCGAATCCGGAACTGGTGGCGTGTGATGCATCTGCCATGGGACTTTCATGCGGCAAGAGGCCCGCTATTGCCTTTGCTCTCTGATCCGCTCCAGTTCCCGAACAAATCTTTCCTCCTGCGGCAGAAGGGCAATCGCTCGATTGTATGCAGACTCGATTTCTGTCATGGGCGCCCGCAGCCAGTTCAGGACACGTGCCAGTTCCCTCCATGCCCAGCCATGACGAACTGACGATGTCTCCATCTGCACAACATGTTCCAGCAATGTGCGCGCTTCTGCAAGGAGTCGCCGATTTATATCCCCCTGACCCTGCCGGCGGGCATCACCGGCCAGGCGCAGTTTTGTTTGAGCAAACTCCAGCAGGGCTCTGGCATTCGCAGAAATCTCTTCACCGGCAGAGTCAAAATATCGATGAGCTGTCCGGGAGTCTCCCAGTCTTCGAGCCAGAATTGCGGCATCAATTGCCTCCTGCCCCCCCCCCCGACGCGGGCGATTTCACGTTCAACAATGCCTGTGCGCGTTGCGTATCCCCCGCATTGATAAGCGCTTCGATCATCCTGTTGCGGACATGGGCATGTCCATGCACCGACCCCTGAGACTCAAACTCATCAAAGGCTGCCTCTGCCCGGTCAATATCGCCGTCATGAATTCGTGCCTGGATGACCTCTGCCGCAAGAATCGGTGATTTTTTATTCCTGACCCAGGCTGTCTCAACCCGTCGAACAGCTTCTTCATTTTGTCCCAGCACCCGCAAATGGGCTGCATCCTGCATTGCCGACAAGGCTGCGTATTCAGGATGTGCGGGCAGTGTTGCCCTGAAGTAACTCCGGTTTTCATCAAAATCAAAGACTGGCTGCGGCGATTCGTTTCGCCGCATTGACTGAAACACCCTGGGTATTCCCGTGAGTCTCCCTTCCGCCAGTTTCAGATCCTTGAGGAATTCACCGATTCTCCGGTTTCTGGCCGGAACCGGAGGCACGCTTCCACCTTCAGTCAGGTGCGCAGGCTCTATGCCATCGACAGGGCCCGGATAGCTGATGATCTCGATGCGGCCTGGATAAAGATAGATCTTGATCGGTTCGGCTTGATCTGCATCATAGCCACGGTGGTAGACCGCATTCACCAGTATTTCCCGTAATGCCGGCAGAGGATAGCTGACCCAGCCACGAACCTGTGATGCCAGTCGCTGTTTTTCAAGATGGTGCGCCGAAAGGTTTCCGAGGTAATTCAGGCAGTCCCGGACCTGATCGGGAATGGATCCTGAAAACACACGCTCCTCCTGCACATCACCAGCCGCATCCGCGGTGAAGTGCACGACCTCAATCCTGGCACCCCGGAACCATGACACGGGATCATGGGTGAAGAACAATAAGGCAATGTTTCTTGGGACCTCATGCCCGTTTTGTCGGCGGACCAATCTTAATCGCCGGTAAATCTCCCTCGGATCATGCTCCCTTGCGAGGCTGCTGCCCACATCATGCAAATATTCCCTGACCTTGTTTTCCCTTAAATCCTCGACAGCGGCTGCTTTTGGCCCGGTGCGGTCATCCCAGGGAACCCGTGCGGTCTGCTCCAGCAGGCGCGCGAGCAGATTGCCCGTCCCGGTGTTGACTGTTTCGCAGCCGATTCTGCCCCAATAGTCAAGCGTTTGCCGTCCCCGTCCGGCTGGAGCCCGGTGAGGGCGTGTATCGCTGGCCGGCATCCAGATGACCAGAATCAGTCTGCCATCAACTGTTTCAGGTGAAAAAAGCGGCTGGCATGGCGGATCGATCCGGTTGCAGTGGCCGCGTATCCATTTCTGTGCGTCTTCAAGAGATTCGGCAGTCAGGCCTTTTGGGGGAAGGGCGGCATGGCCGCCCTCTTCTGCGACCCCAATCACGATATACCCGCCATTGAGATTGTGCAGATCGTTCGCATATGCGCAAAGCGTCCTGATGACCTGCGGACCAACGGTCACGGGATCCCAGGTTGCCTTGAATTCGACCCGTTCCGATTCAACGCCGCGGTTTCGGAGCAGATCATCAATGTTGATGGGGAGATACGAACGCATGCCAGAATCACCAGGTTCCCGAACTGATGCAGTTGGTAGCGTGGACCGGAAACAAAATCAATGGAATCAGAAGAAGGCGCGACCGGACGAACGATGATGTCGAGCATTTGTGACCATCTTCCCGCTGACGATTGGTCCGCAGGACATGTCAATCGCCGTTTCCGGCCATTGGACGATCACGGTTGTCATCCTGCCTGTCGGCCATTGTGCCGATGCATCCCCCATGGCCTTGCATGCAGCCGCCCGTATCGTATGGAGCGTGTCGGCTGTTGTCGCCGCAGGGAAGGGTTGATTGGCTGATGTTGAGGAGTTGTGGTGGTGACACATCTGGAGACAGTTGAAATCCTTGAGCGACTGGTTGGATTCCCGACGGTCTCAAGCGAGACCAACCTGGAGCTGATTGACTGGGTCGGCAGCTATCTGAACGATCATGGAATCGCGTTTTGGCTTGAGCGGGACGGGGATGCGGGCAAGGCGGGCCTGTATGCCCTTGCCGGGCCGCGTGTGGAGGGCGGGATCATCCTTTCGGGACACAGTGACGTTGTGCCGGTGGAGGGGCAGACATGGCTGAGTGATCCCTGGCGGCTGACCGAGCGAGGCGGTCGCTACTATGGCCGCGGGACATGTGACATGAAGGGATTCGTGGCTGCGGTGCTCTCACGACTGACCGCTGCGGATCCGGGGATGCTGCAAAAGCCGATCCTGCTTGCCCTCTCGCGCGATGAGGAGATCGGCTGCGTGGGTGCAAGACCGTTGATTGCGCACATGAAGCGGGCGTTGCCGACGGCTGCTGCAGCCATCATCGGCGAACCGACGATGATGCAGGTCAGCGACTGTCACAAGGGAGGCGGCACCTACGCTGTGACGGTGCAGGGGCATGAAGTCCATTCGTCAATCATGCATCGGGGCATATCGGCAATCATGGTCTCCGGTCGCCTTATTGAGTGGATCAACGGGGAGAACAAACGCCTGGCGGCGAAAGCAGGGTCGGACATGCAGCGACGATTTGATCCGCCATATCCAACACTCCATGTGGGCCGGATCAAGGGCGGCACGGCACCGAACATCACTGCCGGGGAATGCCGGTTTGACCTGGAAATCCGGTCGTTGCCCGATCATGGGCATGATGCAATCCTGGAGAGATTTCTCGACTTTGCCCGAAGGGTCGAGGGTGAAATGCAGACAATATCCCCGGCAACGGGCATTGAGCTGGCCAAACGGGCGGACGCTCCGCCGCTTCGATCGGAAAACGGGGGTCGGGCTGAAGAATTGGCCTGCGCACTCACTGGCCAGACACGGATGTATGCGGCACCCTATATCACGGAGGCAGGCCTGTTCCAGGAGGCAGGGTTCTCAAGTGTTGTGTGCGGTCCCGGGGATGTTGCCCAGGCGCATTGCGCCAATGAATACATTGCTGCAGAACAACTCAGTCAATGCGAGAATTTTGTGGATGCCCTGATCGTCCGACTGTCGCAGTGAAGCGGGTCATTCGCGCGTTGCCAGGAGGTCCTCAACAGTGGAC
>JAPOSK010000060.1 GCA_026709725.1 Paracoccaceae bacterium
GTGATCTCCGTGTCCTGCAGCAGTGCCATCGCTACCGCCTGGAGGGTTGCGGTGATGCGCCGGTGGAGTGTCGCCATGTCGGTGAGGGTCTCCCCTGGGGCGGTGATCCCCCTGGGGCGGTGACCTCTTTTGTCTTGGCAAGGGGTGATGTGGATTGCGGGTGTGTCATCGGAGTGCTCCTGTGTCGTCCTCCGCAAGGAGGGTTATTATGTTTGGAGCACTCGACCCGGTTCCGGGTCACAGGCCCGGGGAATTCGTCGTGCCCAATGACCTGACCATGCAAGGGGGGTGGATTGACCACCCGGAAGGCGGCATGGATCGGTGCTGCTGCGAAAAATTTGGGAAACGGGGCTGATTTTTCGCCGAATCGCTGATCGGGGGTGAATGCGATTTTGGCAGATCACCTGTTATCAGGGACGTGCAGAGTTCCCATTCAGCCATACGAGGATCACACCCATTCTGAGGACTCTTCTTGACAGAGCGGGAGTGAATGAATATCGCTCATCCCCATACATCGAAAGAACATGTACCCGGCGCGGTGCTGCGAGGTGCGGAAATCTGGAGAATGGGAACATGAAAATAGGACTGATGGCATTACTGGGCGGATTCATTCTGGCTTTCAGCGGAGCTGCGCATGCAAACTGTTTCCCATCGCTGACTCTCGGTGATTACCCACTTGGTGAATGGTCAGATGCTGATCGCACATGGGTCGTATCCGATACGGTCGGGTCGTCTTCCGATTATCTGACGACGCAATCCGCGGCGCAAGCACACAGAGATGCGCTCCTGGAAGAGTGTTCGACAAAGGGAAATGCAGTCATTGCCGAGGTCGAAGGGCGCCTCAACGAACGGAAGGCCGGCCTGGGTGCCGAGTTCGACCGGACATGTACCGATATGATCTTCTGTCCAATGGTCCGTGACACTGCGATTCAGTTCCAGGAAAACGAGATCGACCGGGAAATTGACAGAATGAAAACGTGGTATCAGGGACGCATCAACAGCTGCAAGGACCACTTCAACTATAGGTACAACACACTGTCGCCCCTGATCTGCTCGCCGTAAACTGGCAGACAGGGTTGAAAGAATCTGGACCCGGGACGGGACCTTCTTCAGTCGCCACACCCCTTCCGCTCTCAGATGCAGTTTTCATCATGCGCACTCTGCCATCGTCCGCCTCTCCGCCTTGACCCCAGGGCCGGTTCCGGATGATGCTGAAATTTACTGAGCGATTTTGACGGAGAACGACATCAGAAACGCAGAGATCCTCGTGAATCAGCTCCATGTCAGAAGCAGGGCATCTGCTGTCAGCGGTGCCCTTGCGATTGCAGAGGGGCCGACACGGAAGATCGAAGATGACGGTGAATTGATCGTCAGGGGAAAACGCAACTGACGGGGCAGTGATTGTTCCCGGTTTGTGTCCACCTTCATCCTGATGGGCAATGAACCTGACCTCCCTGAAAGTGAACCGGGGCTCATCTGTTCCACCTGGACGGCGGGATATGGAGCAATTCTCAGCCATGTGAGAATCGCTCCCTACGGGTGTGCATCCGCTTGACATTCACGACACCACTGTTGTCTTGAGAGAGCGTCCGGGTCATGCGCGAAGAATGCCTGCAAGGCACTCCCGGTCTTCGCCAATTTGCCTACGACTCCGGTTGGTGGCGCCGCGTCCACCTGTATGCACCACACAGTGAACGCGTGTGTCGCAAATGAGGAACGGCGCGCCGACCGCTCCCGGCATATTCAGCGGTCCGGGATGACCAGCACCTGACAGGAGCGCGCGAAACGTTGCCAATGCAATGCAAAAGACCGATTTGATTTCCGGGAGCATGAGTATCTCCGCATAAAAAATGAGATCTTTTCGCCTGATTGCGGCACGCATGCCGCCATGTTTTGTGAATGAAAAGGATGGGTCAGTCCGTGCGAGAGAGCCCGAAATGGCACAACAGCAGATCACCGGGGTCTCGATTGAACGGCAGGTATGGATCACAACCGGGCCCGGCACTCACAAGATCCGGTGATTCGGTCAGGAGTGCATCGGCAGTCGGTCGGTCCTGCGCAACAATCATGATTTCCGTGTCAGGATCGTTTCCGGATTTTGTGTATGGCGGGATGGATTCACACTCATGAATGCCCCGCGGAAGTCCCCGGTGCGGGAAGAGCCGTCAAGGCGGGCTGCCTGACGGAGCCGGGCAGGATCAGGGAGTGCTTCCGCCCTGGATTCCGTTGAGAGTGTCGCCATCGGTCCCCCCTTCAGGTTGACCAGATGCGATATCGCACATGAGTCTTCACAGTTGAATTGTTGCCCTGCCCTGAGGGCTGCTGGCCCTGTTGACGCAACATGTGCATTCAAGGTCAGAGGCAATTGATGAGTATGCGAATTGAGCGGGGATTCCCCGGTGGCGTAAGGGAAGTGACAGGCCTGACCGGAGAGGCATCATGTGCTGGCGTCGGCACGGGTGCGCTCAAGGCGGCGAAAGAGAAGTGACAGGCCGAAGCAGAGACAGAAATACATCAGTGCGACAGTGATCCATGCTTCGAAGATGGCTCGGGTCGATGAGACCAGCTCGATCGCCTTGTAGGTCAATTCCTGGACAGAGATCAGGGAGATGATGGAGCTGTCCTTGACCAGAGAAATGAATTGGTTGGCAAGGGGTGGCAGGACTTTCCTGATGGCCTGCGGCAGGACAATGTCCCGCATTTCATCCAGCCAGCTCATGCCGAGTGATTGCGCTGCTTCACGCTGACCGCGGCTGATGGACTCGATGCCGGCGCGGACAATTTCGCCAACAAACGCACTTTCAAACAAGGCAAGGACAATGATCCCGGAAATGACCGAGGGGAACCTGCGCATGTCACCGAAGAAAAATTCCCAAATGGCCTTATTGTCCTGACGAGCGATATTGCGGGCCCAGTCCTCAATGTTGAGGGCGGCGATGACTTGCTCGGACAGGAAGAAGAAAAAGATAAAAATGACGACGACCGGGGGCACATTTCTCAGAACTTCGAGATAGGTCCGCGCCAGCATGCGGATTGTCAGGTTCCTGGCACAACGGGCCATCCCCAGAATTGTACCCAATATAACCGCAAGCAGACTGGCATAGAGGCTGATGCGAATTGTTGTCACAAGCCCCTGGACAAGAATATTCGAGACCCAGCGACCTGATTCATAGTCATACCGAAAGAGGTAATTCGGAATGATCTCCCAACGCCACTTGTAGTTGAGCTGGTCACCGATCTGATAACAGATATAGCCGAAGAATGCCGCCAGCAGGACGACAAGGACAGCGTCCATCCAGTGCAGCCGCCTGATGAACCTTGTCATGACATCATCTGCGGGAATGGTGACCGCCCGCACGTTGGCGCCTGCGGGCGGCCTCTGCGTCAATTGATCTGATCGGCCCAGTCCTCGGTCGTGAACCAGTAATCATGCCGCTCCTGCAGCCAGCCGGATCGCCATTGCTCGCCAATCCAGTTGTTGAAGAAGTTCAGGGCATCCGGATCCCCCTTGCGCAAGGCAAAACCTTCTGCACTCTGGTCGAAAAGCACGTCAAACGGTATGTACAAAGTCTCCGGATATGTTCGTGCTTCACGGGACGGAACAGGCTCGGATGACATGGTTGCATGCGCATTGCCGTTCAGAACCTCCTGGGTTGATGCACCATCCTCATCAAAAAGCAGAAGTTCCGCATCCGGGAAGTTTCTGGCAATGACAGTTGCCGGCGTTGCACCCCGCCGCGCGGAAAACGTCACATCCGGACTGTTGTAGTCTTCAAGCGTAAAGCCTTCGGTCATATCCCTGTTCGCAAGAACCGTCATCCCGGAATAGGCATAGGGATCGGAAAAGTTGACCGTCAGGTTCCGTGTGGCCGTGACCGTCATCCCGCTGATGATCACGTCGAACTTCCCGGCGACCAGCGCTGGAATGATTCCGTCCCAGGCCGTGGGGATAAACTCAACGTCAACACCCATATCCTCAGCAAGCTGTCGACCGACATCAAGCTCAAAACCGATCAGTTCGCCATTCTTATCGCGCATCGACCACGGAACAAACAGCGAGAGACCGATCTTGATGACACCGCGTTTCTTGATCGTCTCGATCACACTCTCTGATGACAGTGCCTGGCGCGTGTCCTGTGCCATAACCTGCCTTGCCGAGCCGGCCATCAGAGACATGCAAAGGGCAGTCAGTAAAAATCGTCGTGTCAGATTCATTTGAATCTCCTTTTTCAATGTGAGGCGCTTGCCTCAGGTAATGACCGCATATCGTTTCTCCACAAAGGTCACGACTACGGACAAAGCAAGTGTTACAACCATGTAGACGGCTGCAATGGTGAACCAGATTTCAAAGCTCATGTAGGTATCAGCGATAATGTTCCGACCAATGGTGGTCAGTTCGGCGACGGCAATAACACTGACAATGGCCGAACTCTTGATCATGTGGACCACTTCGCCGGTCATCGGCGGCAGCATAAACTTGATCGACTGGGGCAGGATGATGTAGCGGTAGCTCTGGGTGGTGCTCATTCCGATGGATTTCGCTGCTTCCCACTGACCGGTATGCACGGCATTGATGCCGGCACGAAAGATTTCCGAAATCAGGGCCGAGTGGAAAACGCCCAGGCACAGGATTGATGCGATATAGCGGTTCAGATCAAAAATCGGCCCCAGAACGTAATAGAAGACATAGAGCAGGACCAGCAGTGGCATGTTGCGGATAAACTCAAGATAGACAATGGCCACACGCGTCCCGATGAACAGGCCCGAGAGCCGCAACAGGGCAACAATGAGACCAATGAGAACTGCCAGCAGGAAGGCCTGAGTTGAGAGAGCAATTGTTTTGCCGAGACCGAGCATGATCTCGCCAATCTCAAACCCGTCATCGGTCAAGCGGTAGAAATAATCGGGAATCCGGTACCATTGCCAGTTGTACCCCATTGCCTCGGCGCCCGTCAGGGCGGCCTGGATGATGGCGTAGACAATCACCAGATAAACAGCAACAGCAACCGGCACTGATCGAGCCAGTCGCCTGGATATCTGCAGCGGACTGCCGGTGAACAGTCCTGAGAACGCACCCCTCTGACGAACCGGGGACCGGGACAGGGAGGCCATGGTTACGTGTGATCCAGAATCTGATCAAGGAACATCTGACACCGTTCACTGGACGGGTTGGTGAAGAATGTCTCGGGGGGAGCTGTCTCGACGATACGACCCTCCTCCATGAAAACCATTTGATCGGCAACCTTGCGGGCAAACCCCATTTCATGTGTGACGCAGATCATCGTCATTCCGCTTTCCGCCAGTTCGACCATGACATCAAGGACCTCATTGATCATTTCAGGGTCACGGGCCGAGGTCGGCTCATCG
>JAPOSK010000217.1 GCA_026709725.1 Paracoccaceae bacterium
CCATTCTGGCCATCGTGCAAGTTGCCGGAGCACTTCGGGCGGTTCCTTGAGCTCTTTGAGGGGGTCTTCTCCGGCGGGACCGGATGTTTCTCCTTGGAGGTGCGCTTTGCGCGCCTCCAGCATCCTGACCTCTTCGTCGAGTCGGGAGGCCTCTTCCGCACGCGCGGCAACTTGAGCCGCCATCTCAACATGTGCCGTTTTCGACTGTGCCAATGTCTCATTGGCGGTAGCTGTTTCTGCGGAAAGTCGATCGAGTTCCCCTTGAACGGCATCGCGTTTCCCTGAGAGGCGCGCCGTATCCCGCTCGAGTATCTCCACCTCTCGCCTGAGCCGCTCCGCCCGCTCTTTTGCCTGTATGAGGTCCGCTAGCTCCACTCGGAGCGCCTCAACCCGTTTCCTCAGGCGCGCTTCCCCTTCTTTGAGCTCAGCGATCCTGGAAACCAGCCTGTCAGCGCGATCCAGCTTCTCCTGAACCAGTTCCAAAGCCTCTTGTTTTTCGGAGAGGTCTCTCTCTGTTTCTCCCTTTTTTTGGTATGCTTCGTCGGTTTCGGCGCGCATGTCGCGGACTTCCTTGCGGCGTTCCTCAAGCTGCGCCCATTCCTGGAGGCACTCTTCCTTCTGGCGCAAAAGAGCGTCAACTTCCGCCTGAATGCCGGCAATGTTCGCCAGCGCCTCACGCCGGACGCGAAGATCTTCCTCCGTGTCCTTCAGGTTGTTCCGCGCGGCCTGAAGGCGGGCATTGATCTGCGAAAGCTGCTCTTTGGGACCTGCGAGTGAGATTTCGTGATCGTGGCGGATGGCAAGCGCCGTCTGAAGAATGACCAGTATGGCAAAGACCAGAATGATCAGAAGGACGACGCTGGCAGGGTCGAGAGCTGTGATATCCATGGAGCCTGCTTTCTATTGCTCACCGGCCGAGGTATCGGAGCCTGTCGCGTCAGGGTCTTGCCCGGCCGCGTCCTGTCGGTCCGACAGGAGGCGCGCGCGTTCGGCCCGGAGTTCACTGATCGCCAGCGATAAGTCATCCCTCTCTCCCTCCAGGACACGTACTCTCTCGGATACTTCGCCGAAGCGTGCGCGCGCCTCAGCAAGGTCTTCATGGGCGGTTTCGACGTCGCGCCTTAACCTGTTTCGGTCCGCGCGGAGGGTCGATACCGTCCCTGACAGATCTTCTTTTTCGTCGCTGAGTTGGCCAATGGTTGCCGAGAGCTCATCCCGCTCGGCTTCTTGCCAGGCCAATGTTTCCCGCACCCGCCCAAGGCGGCCTCGCGCTTCGCCCAACTCCGAATTCAGTCCGACCAGTTCCTCACGGGCCCGGTCCCGTTCAGATCGAAGACCTGCGACCGTGTTGGCTAGGCCATCACTTTCGGACGTCCTGGCCGCAATCGTACCATTGAGATCTTGAACCCGCGAGGCGAGAGTGTCGGCATCTTCGGCGAGTCGCCTGCGCTCGACAAGCCGTGCTTCCGTCCTTGCAAGTTCGGCCCGTGCCATTTCGAGTTCCGTTTGGACCTGGGTCAGCTCCGCTTGCGCGCGACCTGCGCGTGCCACCGCATCCGTCGCTTGCGCCTCACGGTTACTGATGTCAGAGCTAAGTTCATCATTGCGGGTTGTCAGGCTCCGGCGCCTCGCCTCCTCCGCATCAAGAGCCGTCCTGGTCTCTCTGGTCTCGCCCAAAATTTTGGCAAGCTCTGTGTCAGCTTTCCGCTTCATCTCTTGCGCCTGAGTGATTGAGCTTTGCAGCGACGCCAATCTCGCGTCCTTGGTCGTGGTTTCCTGTTCAAGTCGTTGTCGATCCAAGTCGAGTTGCCGGTTAGCGGATGTCTTATTAGCGACTTCCCGGTTCAACCCATCCCGACGAGCCATGAGCTTCTCGACCTCTCTCCGAAGCTCTTGATGATCGACAACTTCTCTGCTGAGTTCGTCACGTTGAGCGCGAAGCTCGTCTCGCTTGGCCGTGAGTTCATCGACCATAAGATTCTGGCTCGTGATTTCTTGCTTGAGATTTTCCAAGACGTCCTCGCGTGCCGCGATGTCACTGCGCAACTGACTCAAAGCCGCTTCTGCACGCGCGTTCTGGTCCTCAAGACCCTCATTCTCGGAAAGAAACGCCTCTGTCTGCCGCCGACGAACTTCCAGTTTCAAACTTTCCCGGCGATCCGCTTCGAGACTCGCGACTTTGGAGCGCAGGGCTAGCTCCTGTTCATCCAGCGCCCGGATCTCTTCATCCAGTCGGTCGCGCCGGTCCTGCCACTCTCTGGTTTGGGCCTCGATGCGTTCACGGTTATCTTCGAGAGCGCCCCACTTTTCATCTAGGGTTTTCACCTGGACGAAAAGGAAGAGCAACGCCACAATGCTTATCGCGCTGAGGATCACCGCGAGCCATGTAAATGGCCGCGCTCTATGAGAGGTCCCGTTCGACGAGGTCAAGGCATTCCTCCAAGTTGCGGGAGAGTTCATCAACCCAAAACCGGCGCACCCGCCAGCCCAGGGCCTTCATCTGTTCATCACGCCAGATATCATCGGCTTTTCGATTTCCGTCGATATCCTGATGCCAGCGGCGGCCATCGACTTCGAGATCAAGTTTTGTCGCGCCCGCAAAGAGCGCAAAATCGAGGCGTCGCCCGGCGATTTCGTATTGTGGAATCGGATCCATGTCACGCGCGCGGAGCGCGTGAAAGACAATTCGTTCCCACTTGCTATCGAAAACCGTTTCCCCACCTGTGGTGGTGCGTGGCTCCGTCGCGCGCGACGCCAGCGTTGCGAGAGAACGAATTTTGCCGGATGTCGCGAATTCAAGATCGCCAAAGATATGGCACACCGCCCGCGCCCGACTGACGGCGACATTCAGGCGTCGCCAATCCCGCTGGATGAAGGTAATCGCGCTCGCCGGGCTCTCCGCATGGACAACGGGCGAAAATAGGATGAGGTCGCGTTCCTGACCCTGGAACCCGTCAACGGTGGCAATCCGCAACTCAGCCCTGTTGCGGATTGGCCTTGGAATACTTGCCATAATGGCCTGCTCGAGCGCCAGCACCTGCGCGCGGAAAGGTGTGATTACACCAACGCTTCCATCGTATTTTTGTTCGACCAGAAGCTCTTTGAGGCTTCTGAAAATTCTGGAGACTTCAGCACGGTTCACGTTGCCGTGGCGCGGCGGGGCGCCCTGGCCGGCGACATGCGTCCAGGACAGCCCAGGCGCGGCGGCCTTTGGAACGCGAAAGCCCTTCGGATCCGCAGAAGGCCTGAGCTTGCCGCCATAGAAACCTGAGCTTATGTAATCAACGATATCAGGCGCGGAACGATATTGATCCCTGAGCATGATCCGTGCTGCACCAGGTGTGGACGAGGCAAAATCAAAAAGCGATTTCCGGCCTTGCGCGCAGCGTCCCATGCCGCGTCTTGGAAGTCCCTGGGCAGCCATCAAATTACGGTCCTGAGCGGCTCCGATCTGGGAGATGAAAGCTAGCTGGCGATCGTCTCCCACAACGACGGCGCGCCGCGCGCGCGCGAACAGCGGAAGCGCCGTGCCTATGTCGCATTGGCTGGCCTCGTCGAATACCACGAGATCAAAGAGACCCTGATGTAAGGGAATCCGTCGGGGCGTTCCGAGAACCGATGCCAACCAAAGGGGCCGTGCGCCAACGATGCGCTCCAGGAGAGCTCCGGGAAGTATGTCCAGTCCTTCGAGTTCGAGATCATCCCATGCGTTCCGTAGGAGATCACGGGATTCACTATCCATGGCGGCGCGTTTGCCAAGCGTCCGAGGGACCACCGCCCGCGCCAATTCCGCAATCTTCTCGGTGAGACCGTAAGGATCGGCAGGGTCATCCAATCGGTCGAGGGACGTGCGACAGTTGTTGATCAGCGTTTGGAGTTCACGGCAACCGAGATTGCCGGGCGGAAGCGGAGTACCTGTTTGCGCATAGTCCCTCCTTTGGAGGCCCAGGAACCGCAGCAAATGCCTCCAGAGAGAGGCGCGTGGCTCTTCGGGTGCGTTCGGATCTGGCGTGGACGCCTCTTCACGCAGGTCACGCCGTTCGATCAGGTCCGCAAGCTCAAAGTTTAGGCGCCGCCGTTCGGCGATAAGCTGAATCGCGCGCTGACGTTGCTCCGCGAGATCTTTCAGCCCTGCCGCGAGAAATGGGTCCGTGACAACAAGTTTAGCACCACCGTCATTCACGATCTCGTACAGAACATCTTTCACTGAAACATCGACTTCCTTGGCGGGGTCGAGTGTTCGAATCAGGAATTTTACGTCAGACGCGATTGCGGTCAGTCGCTCCTCGACTGCATCAAGGGCTTGGTGGTTCTTTGACGCCACCAATACAGACTCACCGGACTGCAGGGCACTGGCCACCATGGCAACGATGGCCTGGCTTTTTCCCGTTCCCGGCGGACCGGTGACGACCGTAAGCGGTTGGTTCATCGCGGACCTGACTGCTTCATATTGCTCCGCGTTGATAGGGCCGAGGTTTATTGGAGCTAGGCCTGCCTTCGGATGCATGCGTTTAAGGCCCAACAACGGACCGAGCGCTGTTTCGGCAAGCCGCTCCTTGGGCCAGGCGGCGATTTGATCGAGGTCCCTTACGGCACTGCTGGTGAAGGTCGACTCTGTCGGCAAGAAGAGCCCCAGAGCGTCGTGGATGCCGGATTGGGCGGGATCGACACGTGAAGCAAATCGCGTTCCGGTCAGTTTCCCGCGAATCGCGGACGCCTGCGCCTCTTTCAGCCTTTCAGTGAACCCCTCTTTGGAAAGGCCGACCCCCTCGGTTGCCCGAAAGACAGCGGCGAGATCACTCGCTCGCCAAGCCGTCCCTCGTGCACTGGCTTTGACCCAATCGGGGTTAACTAGAATATCGCTATGGGGAGTGCGTATAATGAGCTCGTCGTTATGATGCTCCCACTCTCCGGCAATTAGCCCAACAGGGCGAATGACGGGCACGCTCCGCTCCATACCAACCGCGACCGGCCACCCGATCGCCAGGGCGTTCTCATTGGCTTCTCTTCGTTTGAGAGCCTCCCGGAACTGATCCGGCAGCGCCTCCACGGAGATATGGATTTCGCCTTGATTACTCTTGTCGACAGGCCAAGGCGTCCCGGATCCGGAGAGCAGGACATGGGCTGTCCCATATGTATCGATCGTCTGGGTTAGGGCGCCCCTTGGGTCCGATCGTACAGCCGCACGGTAGTAACGCAGGAGCGCTTGCGGGTCCGGAGTCCCAACCGTCTCGTCCGAGGAGCTTTCCTCTGCCAAAGATCGCACAACACCGAACTTTGCCGGGACCGCGATCAGTCCTTCCTGGTCGACTGGAGCGCTGCCGCTAGGC
>JAPOSK010000034.1 GCA_026709725.1 Paracoccaceae bacterium
CTTCCACGAAAACAAGCGCACATCACGTTTCATGATGAATGGAATCCTCATGTCGAATGGTATGGATGCCATTTCAGTTCCAGCAGCCCGGGCGACAGATTTCAACGAAAAGATGGTGCGATTCTACACGGGCAAGGATGCGACGGAAATGATGCGTTTCCTGATCGAGTGCCAGCCCCACCCCACCCTGAAGCACAATGGCCAGGGGCAACCGGAGGGAGGGTGAGCCCAACCGAGGGCTGACCCCCGGTGAGCCTATCCTTGGCCCACTGACAGCCCGATCTCGCCAATCGCAACAATAGCCGTCCCGGCCCGGGCGATCAGAGAGTGGATGCCGACAGGGCAGGACGGGTGGCTGACGTCGATCGCCATGCAGACCGTGCCGGGGTGACAATCGCTGGAGCCAGCCCGGTTGGCAGGGGTGATGGTTGCGCTTCAATCCCCTCATTGGCGGGCGTGCCGCGCGACCACACTTCATTCCATATCAGGGCTGGGATGGGCAGGCCTGCCCATCGAAATTGTCCCAGCACCCGCCAGCAGGAAAAGCAGTATGGGGCTATGCTCAGGTTTGGATTGACTTCAGGCGATGCATCCGGAAGAGGAAACAGGGAATGAAGCTTGCACTGGCAAACAGTGCTACGGCACCGTACTCAAATCCCGACAGATCCACGACAGCGTAACGGAAAACGACAGCAAGGAGGGAAAAGAGCATGATATTGATGAGGACTCTCCACATCGTCGCGATCAGTCTTTCCGTGATGGCGTTGAAATCGACTTCCTCCAATACCCCTTCATGGATTCGGCGGGCGATCTCTTCCTGACTGCTGCCAAAGACATTGTGGAAGAGAGTCTCAATCGAGTTCAGCGATGTGATGCGTTCACCGACTTCATCCCTGATCTTCGCTTTCACGCTCTTATGTTCCACACGATCACGGATCAGGCTTATGACTGTACTGTTCACCGATCTTCGGAAAGAGGCGAGCTGGAATTTCTGTTCATCAACCGTCCAGTGATCCCTTAGTTTTTTGAGAAAATTCCTGACATTGGGGTCGAACAGGTATAACACCAAGATGTCAGAGAACTGGTAAACGCTCCCAAGCAACACAGGCAGTGCAAACAATGCAAGGAGGATCCTCGAAGACTCACCGATCACCCAAGCGCACAGCGTCAGAATACAGCATATGATCGTCGCATGGAGATGGTTTTGGGATTTCCGTTGATATGTCTTCAAGTCTGTTTCGGTCGATTCAATCTCTTGGTTTAACCTGGCAATAACCTCCTGTTTTGCCGCCTTGATCGCATCACCCTCTCTTGATTGCACTCGCGAGCTTGAAGTGGCTGTAGCCGCGGTCAACGCAACCATGATCAGGGGTAGAGCCAATAATGGTGCAACCAATGGACAGTCCCACAGACTGCGGCCGCTTCTCACGTGATGCAGAGCCAATAATGGTGCAACCAATGGACAGTCCCCTCTCTTCGTTCAATGGATAGCCAACATGTGCGGGCCTCAATCCCCTCATTGGCGGGGCGTGCCGCGCGGCATGGCACATTCCCCGCGTGGTGCAGGCGTGTGGGTGACGCCGGAGAATCATCAGAGGGAGGGCCCAACATATGTGCAGGGAGGGCCGCGATAAGGAGAGGACCCTCAATGCGCCCGGTCCTGTGATGTCCCGCCCCTTGACTCCTGATGGGGGCCGGAAGGCCAGGCGCTGACGTGAGGGAGCGAAAACCGGCCCCGGGATCAGTCAATGGCCCCGCCGTGTTCGCCCAAGCTTTCCTCCGATTGACCCCCGGTCGTCGCGCTCAGATTTGAAGTGGGGCATGTATCAGCGGAGCACCCCGCATGCACGATCCCTGAAGGGTTGACGAGATGGATCAGACTGTGCCGCCCAGTGAACCCTCAAGTTCGGCCAGTTCCTGACCGCCAGCCATCATGTCCTGCAACTCATCGGGAGTGATCTCACCACGTTTGGCTGTGCCGAGAGTCTTGCCGCGATTGAGAACCGTGAAGCGATCACCAACGGCAAGGGCATGGCGAACATTGTGGGTGATGAAGACGACTGCAATGCCCTGCTTGCGAACCTTGTCGATGGTGGCCAGAACATTCGAGGTTTGCCGGACGCCAAGTGCCGAGGTTGGCTCGTCAAGGATCAGGACCTTGGCACCGAAATGGACAGAGCGGGCAATCGCCACCGTCTGACGCTCCCCACCCGAAAGCGTTCCGACGGCCTGATCGGGACCACGCAGGCTGATCCCCATTTTTCGCATTTCTTCCATCGTGACCCGGTCCGCATATGCCTTGTCATAGAACGGGATTCCCATCCGCTTCTTCACCGGCTCGTTGCCCATGAAGAAATTCCTCGTCACGGACATCAGTGGAATCATGGCCAGATCCTGGTAGACAGTGGCAATACCGGCAGAGATTGCATCACGCGGGTCGGCAAACTCCATGGTTTCACCCTCAAAGAGAATTTCGCCATGCGTTGGCTTGTGGACACCGCTCATCGTTTTGATAAAGGTTGATTTGCCCGCCCCGTTATCGCCGAGGAGGCAGTGACACTCGCCCTGGTGAACATCGACGGATACGCCGGCAAGCGCAATAACGCGACCGAAATGCTTCTCAATCATCTTCATCCTGATGATAGGCTCGTGCCTGGCCCCGGTGCTCATGTCATCGCTCCCCCGTGATCATGCGCCGGATATATGTGTTCAGGATGACGGCCCCGAGCAGAATGATTCCAAGAAAGACCCGGAAGAGGGAACTCTCGACACCGGCGAAGAAAAGGCCCTGCTGAACGACACCGAAGATCAGGGCCCCAAGCGCCGCTCCGATGACCGAGCCATAACCGCCTGTGAGAAGTGCACCCCCGATCACCACTGCAATAATGGCCTCGAACTCCTTCAAGAGCCCCCTGTCGGCGCCGGCCGAGCCGAATTCCATCACCTGGCAAGCCGCAAAGACTGTCGCGCAGAATGCGGTAAACATGAACATGAGTATCTTGACACGATTGACAGGAACGCCGGCATAGCGGGCAGCTTGGGCATCACCTCCTGCGGCATAGATCCAGTTGCCGAAGCGGGTCTTGGTCAGCAGAATGTGACCGAAGAGAACCAGCAGGATTGCCCAGACAATCAGCATGGGTATGCCATCGACAACTGGTTGGCCGGCTCGAGTGCCGCGTTCAAACGTTGCGATGATTCCATTGTCGCCCATCCAGACGAACAGTCCCTGGAAAATCTTGCCGCCAAATAGCGGAGCGAGCCAGTCCCCTTCTGCAGCCTCACGAATGCCGCCGATGATGGTTTTTCGTTCGATGGTTTGCGGCAGGTAGATCGTGAAACCGCGGAGAATGAACAGAAAAGCGAGCGTAACGATAAAACTCGGAAGTCCGGTTCGAATGACGATAAATCCATTCAGGGCTCCGATGGCAACTGCCATGGCAAAGGTCACGACAATGGCCAGCCATACCGGCCAGCTCAACGTGACCGAGAAGATGGCGATCATCATGCCGGAGAACCCGATCATTGAACCCACAGAAAGATCAAATTCACCTGCGATCATCAGGAGGCAGGCTCCAACGGCAATAATCATGAACTGGGCTGAGACAATCGACCAGTTCAGAACGCCCTGTGCGTTGAACATGCCACTGTCAAATGCAGTCAGAAGAAAGAAAGTGAAGACGGCAATGGTCCCCACGATTCCACCAAGTTCAGGTCGGATGAGCGCCCGCCGTAATGGCGACATCTCCTTGATGCGTTCGTCTGTTCCCGACATCAGATCGTAATTCTCGATGATTCAGTAATCCGGGCCGGGGGCGGCCCAGCGAAGCCGCCCCTGGTAATGGTATCAATCCTGATGTGTGCCGGTGCAATCAGCGATATTCGCCGGCATATTTTTCCACAAGCTCAAGACCATCCTTGGTGACAAAACCGGGGCCTGAGTTTATGTTGTTGCCCGGCAGAACGCCGTAACGATGGTAGTTGGCCAACACCACAACAGGCAGATACGCCTGCAGGAATGGCTGTTGATCAATTCCCCAGTTGATCACATCTGCCTTGATTGCCTTGACGATCTCGCTGCCGAGATCAAACGTCCCGAAGTAGATGTCGCCTGCCATGCCATTTTCCTCAAGTGCGAGGATGGTTGGATCAGCCGAAGTTGGACCAAGAGTCAGAATTGCATCCGTATCTGGATTGGCATTCAGGTAAGCCAGAACCCGGTTCTTGATTTCAGCCGGATCCTGACCGCTGTCAATCATCTGATTGCCAAGGTCGACGCCGAGCGCATCAGCAAAACCCTGACAACGCTCAACCGATGATGGTGACGAAATGTAGTGATTCACACAAAGGAATGATCCGACGCCATCACCTTTTGCCCGCAGCCCAGCGGCATGACCTGCGTCATATTCGGGTTGGCCGACATACATCAGCGCTCCCACCTCCCGCGCCTGTTCGGGGGTGCCGGAATTCATGATGATAACATCAATTCCAGATGCAACGGCATCCTTGATTGGCCCCTGCAGCACATCATAGTCAGAGAGCGTGGTGATGATGCCATTCGGACCTGCTGCTGCTGCCTGCTCGATAATCCGGGCCATGTCAGCAAGATCGCCAGTCGGTGGGTTGCGGTATTCCACATCGACCCCCATCTGTCCGCCGGCGAGCGCGATTCCGTTTTTGATGGTATTCCACCAACTGTCGCTGTCCGGCGCATGGCTGACAAGGACATATTTGAGCTGATCATGGCCATCAGCCACAGCCGCCATCGGTGCGGCGAGAAATGCTGCACCAGCGGCAAGGGTTGTCAAAAGAGATTTCATGTCTTTTTCCTCCACAAAAGCTAAAGTGCCGACCTTATCCCAATTATGGGATGCTGGCAATCTTTAATGTGCAGCCGAAATCAGTATTCTGATCATCCGGGCTCGGTCCCATGACATGTCTTTGGGTTCGTTGACATACGAGCCGGTTGAGTGCCTCAAGAGGCCATCATGTGCGTCACGGGGTAGGGAAAGTGCTGCCTGTCAGGTAGAGAACCAAGAGTCCGGGAGGAGATGTGATGGTGCCTGTATGGCGACCCCTCATCCTGACCCTTCCCTGTCATGGCCTCTGCTCTGTCCCGGAGACTGGCAAGTGACAGAAACATCCATGGATAGGACTTGCGTGAGCGGGAAAGTCGGGGTATCGGTCTTGCTGAGAAATGCGTACACGCTCCTTTTGAATCCCCTTTCATGAATTGGAAGGCTTTGGTAAAAGTCCCGTCAACCGGTGCTGTAGCCGTCTGGAGATCGCAATGTGACGACATCAAGCGGCGATAACGTGGACCTGCT
>JAPOSK010000091.1 GCA_026709725.1 Paracoccaceae bacterium
TACAACTGATTGAGCAGATCATCAGGAATGATGCGGAGTGGCTGCGCCGGGCAACTGAAGAAGCTCTTGCCTACCTGCGGTGGCTCTCCCGGTTAGCCGAGTCCTCCGAAGGCGAAAATGCGCATGAGGGCATTCGGGGGCATGCCGAACCATGACCGCAGTCCCGGATCTTTGTTTGCCGGAGACCGCGGTCGAATTGCTCGACAGGGTTTCGAGTCGAAGTCAGCATCCCGGCCTCAAACTCGACAAACTCTCATGGTCGGCGAAGCAAGAGGTTCAGCGCAGCCTGATTGATAATGTCTGTGCCTGCGAAGGGGACAACAAGCTTCTGAATAGCCTGTCCGTACGGCGTAGCAAGATGCTGGATACCCTTGGAGCAGTGCGCTTTGGCGGCCAAACAGCAGGGCCAATGACTCTGCACCTTGCTCGGGCCAATGCTCTGGAGAACGCGGGTATTGCTCTTCACCCGGTCTATGGTTTTGCATGGGTACCGGGTCCTTCGCTCAAGGGCATGACACGTGCATGGGCTGAAACAGTCTGGAAGCAGGCTGAACCCGACCAACAGGTCGCAGGGGAACGAATCCGGGAAGCATTCGGAACCACGGATAAATCTGGGCGCATTCTCTTTCACGATGCCTGGCCGACCAAATGGCCGCGTCTTGAGTCAGACATACTGAATTGCCATCACTCAAAGTATTACAGCGATGGGGCCGCTCCCCCAGATGATTCTGAACAGCCTGTACCGGTGTATTTTCTGGCCGTCGCAGGTCAGACCGAGTTCGAGTTTGCTCTGTCGGACCGAATGGACACCCATGACGGTCTGCTTGAACTTGTTGCCCACTGGATGTGCGCGGCATTGGAGCATGCAGGTGTTGGTGCCAAATCTGCCGCAGGTTATGGGCGATTCATGCCGGGCAAGGTCGATTCGCTAGACCGTTCTGCCCGCACTTTTCCAAACAACGGTCCGTGGTTGCGACGCAAATATCACCTTGCACTCGTGTCGCCCGCGTTTCTGGCAGGCTCAAGGCGGCAGAAGGCTGATTGCGACTTGCGTACGCCCAGCTTGCGGGGTCTGCTGCGGTGGTGGTGGCGAACGATGCATGCCCATCATACGACATGTGAAGATCTGGCACGGCTGGAAGCATCGCTCTGGGGTGACACAAATCGTGCCAGCGCAATCAGCCTGTCACTCAGGGCAGGGGAAGACAACAGACCACCGGAGCGCTACGACAAACAAAAACGGGATTCGAATCTTCCTGCCTCCAAAAGCAGGAGGACCTCCCAAGGTCTTTTCTACCTGTCATATGGAATGGATGAGTCAAACAGCGAGAGCAGGTGGCACTGCCATACCGGTGACAGCTGGGAGCTGACGCTGACCGCCCGCGCAACCAGCTGGCAATCGCTTCGACCGGGTGATGGAAGCAGCGCGCCAATCGACGCAGCGATGGTTCTGAAACAAGCAGAGGCCGCACTTTGGTTGCTGACACGCTATGGAGGTGTCGGGGCAAAATCTCGCAAAGGATTTGGTTCCTTCAGGGATGTTCCTGTAGAGGGTATTGAACGCTATGAAGACTGCATCGCTGCGGGCAGGGAGCTGCGGGAGAGATGCAGGATCAATTCACCAGCTGGTCATGGGGCAGGTACACCAGCACTTGAAAGGCTTATCGGACCCGTTGAGATCAAATCGCGTTGGGTGGACCCATGGCTTGCGCTTGATCATGTAGGGCAAGCCTATCAGAGTTTTGCCAAGGAACTCAGTCGTGGGGACAAGTCTACGCTCGGTCTTCCCCGCAAGGATATCAGTGACTGTCGCCGTGCATCACCTGCACACTGGAGCCTGACACGGGACGAGAATGACTGTTTGACCATTCGATTGATTGCCCTCCCCACGGCCAAGAAGACCAAGGTTGAGGTCCTTGAACGTTTGGTCAGGTTTGCAAATGACGAGCTGAACAGGGAAGTGTCGCATCGCAGCACGAAGGGTCATGGTCGAAGACAACCACGACCCAAACCATCGCAGCTTGAGCGGCCCTTCAGCCCAAGACAAAAAATCACAGCCGAATTGCTAGAGGAAACAACCAAGAAAGGTGGCCGGAAAGCAAAAGACACATACACTGGAATTTCAGGAAACATCGAGAATAGTGAGTCGGTGCCGCCTGATGCAAAACCGGGTCAGGTGGTCGAGCTAACAGTAAAAAGTACAGATCGAAATAATCCCTCATTCCTGTGGCCAACGCCACAAACAGAACAGAAACAAGGATTAAAAAATTCTTCCCGAAACAAACGCCAAGAACGGGGGAGGCGTAGATGAACAATTCCGCAAGAGCTCTGGTGCTGACCGTTGGCACAGGCAACATTGATGATTTGGAGAATACCCTGTTCCAGCCATTGGAAAAAAGCCTGAACACTGGAAAATGGAAAGAAGCCGTTCTGTTACCTTCGACCATGACTGCAAACAATGCGCGGAAGTTCAAAGATCGTATGTTTGGGTACTCTATTCGAATTGATCCATTGCCTGAAGAAGGCCGGGAAAACGATGCAGATGCCTGTTTCAGCCATTTTGACAAGGTGTTGTCAGAACTTGAAACGGATGGATATCGGCCCGAGGCGATTGTGCCGGATTTCACCCGTGGCACCAAGGCCATGAGTGCCGCATTGGTCCTGGCCGCTGTCCGACATAAGATACCGCAATTGCGTTATATTCATGGCGTAAGGGACAACCGGGGCATGGTCATTGGTGGCAAGGAAGAGATTGGTCATGTCATGACAGAACGCGCCTCAATGCGTCGCCGGATCGACGATTCCCTGCAACTGATGACCAAGGGTGCATTTGCCTCTGTCCTTGCGTTCCTGCCCGAAATTGAGAATTCGGGAATTGCCGAAGCTCTTGTCCCCGTAGAATTTCGAGACGAGATTTCACGTTTGCGAAAACTCGCCGCATTCTGGGCTGCATGGGACAGGCTTGACTACAAGGAAGCACTGACGTGCTCTTCCAAACTCAACGATGAAGATCACATGGCACTGAATCGAGAGATTGCAAGTGTTGAATGTCTGGCAGCCGGCCCAATTCAAGATAACCATGGAGACATGGCTGAATGGCTCCGTTGGGTAGCCACTGACCTGTTGGTCAACGGGCGTCGACGAATTGCGCAGCATCAATTCGAAGACGCATTGCTCCGCGCTTATCGGATTGTAGAATTGATCGGACAGGTGCGGTTGTTTGCAAGGGGTTATGATAGCGCGCGAATCTCTCCAAAAGATCCATGCGTAGAAAAGTTTCGGCAACGTCTCAAAAAGAATGGCTCAAATGATTTTGGATGTCGAAAAGAGGAGGGCCGGAAAGTTTTGACAGCCACTCGAATGTTAGGTGCTCGGTTTTTGAAGTATCTTGGCGATTCACTCGGGCAAGACCTTGTGAATTTTGACAACGACGCGGCCTCATCCATCAAGGCAAGTGACAGGAATCTCAGCATTCTCACACATGGTTTCTCCGTGGCAAATCTTGACAAGGAGTCACTGTCCAATCTCTATGATCGTATCAAGGTGTTGCTTGAAAAAGACTGCCCCGATACCGCACGTTGTTCAATAGATGAACGCTTTGGGATCGTTCCATAGTGCCGACGCTCTATGTCACTGAACCGGGTGCGGTTGTTCGAAAGCAAGCGGGGTCCCTGATTATTACAAGCGGAGGGGGCTCACCCTCACATGACAATCGTGCTCGCAGTCCTAGAACAACTCTATTGGAGGTGGAACCGCATCGATTGGAAATGATTGGGCTTGTTGGGCGTGTGAACATGACAGCGGGGGCAATGCGCATGTGTCTTAAGAGCGGCATAGCCGTCTCTTGGTTGACCAGAGGAGGAGCATTGCTCGGACGGCTGGTACCGGAACTCTCGCGGACCGCCGATTTGCGTCTGCATCAGTTCCGAACGATTGAGAATACTGCTTATGCAATGGAGCTGGGTCGATGCTTTATTGATGCCAAACTTGCCAATGCCACAGCACTTCTCTCGGCATTGCGTTCAAATCGGCCCGGCGAACCACGTCTTTCCCAGTCTATAGCCCATCTTGGAGACCTGCGGGAACGTGTTAGTGACGCAACAGACAGAGACACCCTTATGGGACTTGAGGGAGAAGGGGCCGCGTGTTATTTTTCTGTCTTGGGGCTGGCCTTTTCCGGCGATATCAAATTTTCTGCTCGCCGCCGCAGACCTCCCCCCGATCCGGCCAACGCACTCCTGTCATTGGGTTATGTCTTGTTGACGAACTTTATTGCCGGCATACTGGAGGCACGGGGCTTTGATCCCTATCTGGGTGTTTTGCATACTCCGCGGTCAGGGCGACCGTCTCTTGCATTGGATCTGATAGAAGAGTTTCGTCATCCAGTGGTTGATCGATTTGTTCTTCGTCTGAGCAATCGGCGCCAATTTCGACCGGACTGCTTTGAGACTGATCCAAAAACCTCTGGTACGCGCCTGAAGCGCGACAGTCTGAAGAAATTCTTTCATGAATGGGAAGCAATGCTTGATGCGCGCATGGCCGGATTGAGCGTTGATATCTCTGTTGAGCAGGCTCTTCAAACCCAAGCTGACAGGCTTGCCAACCATATACGAGGACGCGAACCTTATCGACCGCGTTTGCTTCGGGAAGCAGAATGACAAGGTTTATCGTCTGCTATGATATTGCTGATGACAAACGACGTCATAGGGCTGTACAGATACTCGAAGCCTACGGTGACCGTATTCAATGGAGTGTCTTTGAGCTCCCCGTAACCAGCAAAATAATGCAAAAATGTCTGAATTCCATCATGGAAGTTCTGGATTTTACCAAAGACGGATTGATCATTTATCCGCTTTGTTCTCGATGCAATAAATCAACACAATACTTTGGCGTATCATTAAGGGACACACGCATTGGGGAAGAAACAGTGTTTGTCGTCTGAGATTTGAATCTTAACCCAGAACTCCGGTGCAAATGCCCGGAGGTTACGATTCAATGTAAACCATTGCTATTTTTATCATTTTTTTGTTTGCTAAAGGAATTAGCTGATGCTGCAGTCATGGCAAAATGCAGAAATTGAACATGTTACGAAAAAAGTCATTGTAACATTCCGCAAATTAATACATATTTGTAAGGGTGAGTCGCGCGGCAGGCCCCGCCAATGAGGGGATTGAAACACCGAATCCTCTTCGTATTTCGCGCCGATGTCGGGGACGTCGCGCGGCAGGCCCCGCCAATGAGGGGATTGAAACTTCACTCGGTATACTTCCTTCATCTCAATCTCCTCTTGTCGCGCGGCAGGCCCCGCCAATGAGGGGATTG
>JAPOSK010000127.1 GCA_026709725.1 Paracoccaceae bacterium
CTCCGCTGTTCCTTTGATTGATAGGACCGGACCGCTGGCAGGATGAGATCTTGTGTCAGCGTGAAAAGATGGGTCACGAAAGGGCGATCCCCTTTCAGGAATCATGCCCTGCACCACGGATGGAGGCAGCGACAGATTTGAATGGGTCATCAGGATAGCAGACACGCATAAGCGTCAGACCCGCCGCTGGTGCGACAGGGCCACATTGCGATCGGTCGCAGGCCTTGAGAGCATCAGCAATGCGTTCAGGAGACCAGGATCCCTGTCCGACCTTGACGAGCGAACCAACGAGGCTTCGGACCTGCCGATGCAGAAAACTTCGGGCTGTGAATACCAGATTGATATGCAGTCCTCTCCCGTCCTCCCACGCATTCACATCGATGCTGTCGAGGGTCCGGATGGGTGATCTGGACTGGCAATGCACCGAACGGAATGTGGTGAAATCATGGCGCCCCAGGAGGTGCCTGCCAGCCGCCCTGATTCGATCAACATGCATGGGCCCGGCAATCCGCCAGGCCCGGTTCACTTCAAGGGCAAGGGGGGCTGGTCGGACAACCAGTCGATATCGGTAGGTTCGTTCAATCGCTGCGTAGCGGGCGTGGAATGTTTGACTGGCACTGGTGACACACAAGACAGCGATCCGTTCTGGCCTGAGATGGGCGTTCATGGCATGTGCCAGTCGGCGGGGTTCCCAGCGGTGCTCCAGGTCAAAATGGGCGACCTGGCCCTCTGCATGAACACCGGTATCCGTGCGTCCCGAACCATGAACCGTAATATCCTGACCGCACAGTGAAAGCAGGGCATCCTCGAGGCAGGACTGAATGGTCCTTGCATTCTTCTGGCGTTGCCAGCCGTGATACCCGGCACCATCATACTCGATGAGCAGCACATAACGATGGGTCGAAACGATCATGCGGTCTTGCGCCTCCGACTTGTGCGCCGTTGCAATACAGGCATGGATTGGTTACGGAGCAGCAGATGATGTGTCCATCTATGTGAGGGCACAACAGTTCCTTCGTGATCGGGTCTTCATTACAAAGACGATGAGTAATTTGATCATGGTTTGTCCGGCCCCGGGTGGAGTCAACGGCAAGTCAGGCGTTGAGACTTCCGTGCTTGCCCGGGAACACTATCCATCCGCTGCCATATATGAAAGCATCCTGATATGACCAAGCCCGTCAACTATCGCCACACGCTGCAATTGCCGAAAACGGACTTCCCCATGCGGGCCGGTCTGCCCGACAAGGAACCGGGCATTCTGGAGCACTGGCGGCGTCTCGATATCTATCAGCAGCTGCGACGGAAATCCGGACGGGAGATCTTCACCCTCCATGACGGTCCACCCTACGCCAACGGCAATCTGCATATCGGTCATGGCCTCAATAAAATTCTGAAGGATATGGTTGTCCGCACCCAGCAGATGATGGGCAAGGATGCCCGGTATGTTCCGGGTTGGGACTGTCATGGCCTGCCGATCGAATGGAAAGTTGAGGAGAATCTCCGAAGGGCCGGCAAGGACAAGGCAGATATCCCGCCCCTGCAATTGCGGCAGGATTGTCGCGACTTTGCCAACAGGTGGATTGATATCCAGCGGGAAGAATTCATGCGTCTTGGTGTCATCGGCAACTGGAACGATCCCTACCTCACAATGGACCATCATGCCGAAGCAGTTATTGCTGATGAGTTCATGAAGTTTGTCATGAACGGAACCCTCTACCAGGCGTTCAAGCCGGTCATGTGGTCAACAGTCGAACAGACCGCTCTGGCTGAGGCCGAAGTGGAGTATGAAAACATCCGGACCCGATCCATCTATGTCCTCTTCCCGCTTCTGAATGCTCCATCCGGTCTCTCCAGCGGCCACACAAGACCTGTTTCGATTCCGATCTGGACCACCACGCCGTGGACCATCCCCTCCAACCGTGCCATCTGTTACAATCCCCACATTGATTACGCGCTTTATGAGGTCACCGAAGCCCCTGACGGCAACTGGTTGCAGAAAGGTGCGTGCCTGGTTCTCGCTGACAGGCTCGCCGATGAAACAATGTCGGCCTGTCGTGCCACAGCCTACAAGCGACTGAACGGTGTCACCGCCGGTGTTCTTGCCGAGCTTGTCTGCGGACATCCCTTCCGGAATTTCAAACTCGACGGGGAACCGGATATCAATCGGTGGGATTATGATGTGCCCATGCTGCCCGGTGACCATGTCAAGGATGCGGCAGGCACCGGATTTGTGCACACGGCTCCATCCCATGGCGTTGATGACTATGTCATTGCGACAAAACATGGACTGAGCATCACCAACAATGTCACGGAGAACGGAAAATTCCGGACCACCCTGCCCGTCTTCGGCGGGCTCGAGATCTATACCGCGGATGGACAGGAAGGGACGGCCAATGATCAGATCATTTACAATCTCATCGACTGTCACGCGCTCGCCGGCATACAACGGATCCATCATTCCTACCCGCACAGCTGGCGCTCGAAAGCACCCCTGATCTACCGGACAACGCCCCAGTGGTTTGTAAATATTGACAGGGATGTCGGCGACGGCAACGATGCGCTGGGGACGACAATTCGTGCCCGGGCTCTCAATGCCATCAAATCTGAGGTCACATGGATTCCTGGCACCGGTCAAAGCCGCCTTCATGCCATGATCTCAGACCGCCCCGATTGGGTCCTCTCGCGTCAAAGGGTCTGGGGTGTTCCACTGACCTGCTTTGTTCGCAAACAGGCCAGGCCCGATGAAGAGGATTTCCTGCTCAGGGATGAACGGGTCAACGCCCGGATCACAGCGGCATTTGAGGCTGAGGGGGCTGATGCCTGGTTCAGGGACGATGCCAAGGAGCGGTTCCTGGCCGGTCTCCACAACCCGGATCACTATGAAAAAATCGATGATATTCTCGATGTCTGGTTCGAATCGGGATCAACCCATGCCTTTGTCCTCCGTGATCGGAGCGATGGCACATCCGACGGAGTCGCTGATCTCTATCTTGAGGGCACGGACCAGCACCGGGGCTGGTTTCACTCTTCAATCCTGCAGGCCTGCGGCACAAGGGGGTCCCCGCCCTATCGGGGTGTTCTGACCCACGGTTTCACGCTTGACCAGGATGGCCGCAAGATGTCAAAATCACTTGGAAACACCATGGCTCCGGCTGAGATCGTCAAGACCTATGGCGCCGACATCCTGCGGATGTGGGTTGCCCATGCTGATTACACCAGAGACCAGCGCATCGGGGAAGACATCCTGAAGTCCACCACCGAATCCTACCGCAGGGTCCGCAATGCCTTCCGCTTTGCCCTTGGCAATCTTGGCCCACGGGATCCCGGCCAGGCCATCAATTACGAAGACTTGCCCGAACTTGAACGCTGGGTTCTGCATCAACTCTCTGTCCTTGACTCCCGAACCCGTGCCGATTTCAACACCTATCGCTTCCGCCAGGCCTTCATGCACCTGT
Source organism: Paracoccaceae bacterium (assembly GCA_026709725.1). Classification (GTDB taxonomy): domain Bacteria; phylum Pseudomonadota; class Alphaproteobacteria; order Rhodobacterales; family Rhodobacteraceae; genus MPNP01. Next base: position 3,456 of record JAPOSK010000127.1, read on the forward strand.
TTGACTTCATCAATCTTGACCTCTCGGCATTCTATTTTGATATCCGCAAGGATGTCCTCTACTGTGATCACCCCGACTCGCATTCTGCCCGCTCAACCCGGACCGTGCTCGGCATCCTGCTTGATGCACTCACCCTCTGGCTTGCCCCGATCCTCACCTTCACAATGGAGGAGGTCTGGCAGGAACGCACCCGGGATTCGGAACAATCAGTCCACCTCCTTGATTTCCCGACAATTCCGTCCTCATGGCGCAATGACGCCCTCGCCGGCAAGTGGCAGGACATCCGTGCACTGCGCAGTGCCATCACCGCTGCCATCGAACCGCTGCGCACGGCCAAGGAAATCGGCTCAAGCCTTGAGGCCGCTCCCATCCTCTCAATTGCTGATCCTGAACTCCGCGCCCTCATTTCCGAATCCGAATTCGCTGATATCTGCATCGTCTCGGACATCACCATCACCGACACCCCAACCGGTGCCGATGGCGTTTCGGTCACATTCCGTCCCGCACAGGGTCAAAAATGTTCCCGCTGCTGGAAAATCCGGCCCGATGTCGGAACCCACACCGATCCCAATCTCTGCGACCGGTGCTCATCTGTCCTCGCAACCCTCAAATCCGGGGACTCATGTCCACACAATGACCCGCAGGCGTTGTAACGCAGACTGAAAGTTGATGAATCTGTCAACAGGTTGTCCTGCCCCTGACATGCGTCTCATCGACCTCGACCGGCCCCTTCATGGGCAGGCGGGGATGGTGCGACTTGAAGGCCTCACGGATACGCTGGAGCATGAACCAGGCTGTCTTCTGCGTGACCTTGATATCGCGGTGGAGTTTCATGGAACTGACGCCCTTGGGGCTGGTCATGTGCAGATGGACAAACCCAGAGCCACCTGCGGCAGGGGAGCGGTGAGCCGTGCATCAGGCTGCCGGTCCTGACCGAAAACTGCTTCCCGCAGTCCTGGCGGTAGCAGGGCGAACCGGTCGTCTTGCAGGTCATGTCAATCGTCCGGGCTGGTCCGCAGCAGGGACACTTGCGACCATCTGCCCACAATTTCGCCTCGAACCGGTCCCGCGCCGACTCCCCGGTCGGGAACATCTCCGTGAACTCAAAGAAATCCGGTCTCTGTCGGAACGCTTTGCCGGGAGCTGCCCGGGTCATTGTCAGTCTTCCTATCCATCTGATCCATATAGACACCCCAGCTACTTTTTCAAGTGTATAATCCCCATGGGAAGGGCCTTCCTATGGCAGCCTCGTTCTTCTCACCCTTGGATGGCGTATAATCCCCATGGGAAGGGCCTTCCTTAAACCAATGGGTTGATGAGGATACTGGAGGGTCTGGCTGGAAGTTCAGTTTAACCAGTGCTATACAGGTTCATACTGTTGCAGAGACATCAGGCCGAAACCCAATTTGACCCCGGGATTGCAAGTAAGTTGTTGTTAAAATCGGTCGAGCCCACGTGCTGACTTATCTGATAAAACGCACAGTCACCTTGACCTTGGTTCTCTTGGGTCTGGCAATACTCATCTTCGTGATCGCCCGAATTGTGCCCGGTGATCCGGCACGGATTGCCCTGGGACCATTGGCGACGGCCGAACAGGTCGCCGAATTGCGCAAGGAAATGGGGCTGGATGCACCGTTCCACACACAGCTTTGGACATATCTCGCCGGGCTTGTTCAGGGCGATCTGGGCAAATCACTTCTGACCTCTCGCCCCGTCATGGACGATATTCGTGCCGCCCTGCCCGCTACATTCGAACTTGTTCTTTTTACCGTCATTCTTCAAGTTGCGGTCTCGATCCCCTTGGGCGTGTTTGCCGCGATTTATCGAAATACCTGGATTGACAATGTTCTGCGCGTCATATCGC
>JAPOSK010000003.1 GCA_026709725.1 Paracoccaceae bacterium
TGAGATCAGGATTGCCATGATCGCGCCCCTGATAGGAACATGCGACTGCGTCAGTCCAATGGCGGCAATCGTGCCGAGAGACAACGACAGAATCGTTGCCATCGGGGCGATCTTGACCGAGTTGAACAATGCCTGCTGCCAATCCGGGTTGGTGAAGAAGTCCTTGTAGTGCTTCAGTGAATAGGCTTCATGATCCAGGGCAAGCATTCCCGGCGTGAAGGTGAAAAAGTCCTGGGCATTGAAGCTCAGCGGAACGATTACCAGGATGGGGGCGATCAAAAAGAAGAAAATCAGACCGCACAGCACTCGAAAAGTGTAATACCAGATCCGCTGCAGCGTTGATGCGTAGGAAGGGAGCGCCACTGGCTTAACCGAGCTTGACCTTGTCAATTCCGACAATCCGGTCGTAGAGATTGTAGAGAGCAAGCACCAGAGCCAGCAGGATTGTACTGAGTGCCGCCGCAAGACTCCAGTTGAGCGACTGCGAAATATGATAGGCGATCCGGTTGGAAATAAACGTGCCGGTGCGCCCGCCGACCAGCTCGGGGGTAATATAGTAGCCAATCGCCAGAATGAAGACGAGTATGCAGCCCGCCCCGATACCCGGCATCGATTGTGGAAAATATACGCGCCAGAATGCTGTCCAGCTATTGGCTCCCAATGACCGTGCGGCCCGGGTTATCGAGGGGGGGATCGTCTTCATGACGGAAAACAGCGGCAGAATCATAAAGGGCAGCAGAATATGTGTCATTGCGACAATTGTGCCAAACTGGTTGTTGATCATCGTCAAACGTGCATCGTCGGCCACCAGCCCGATCCAGACGAGAATGTCGTTGATTACACCTTCCTGTTGCAGCAGGACCTTCCATGATGATGTTCGCACCAGAAGTGATGTCCAGAAGGGCAGAAGAACAAGGATCAGCAACAGATTCGACAGACGCAGCGGCAGATGCGCGAGGAGATAGGCAATCGGATAACCAAGAAGTATGCATGAGATCGTAATCACAATTGACATAAATGCCGTGCGCTGGAAGAGCAGAAGATAAACCCGCTTCCCCGCCGGCTGAGTCTCGATTCCACCGAGAGAGAGTTTGAGGTCAACCGCGTTGAGATAATAGCCTGCGGTGTAATGTGAGGAAAACGTTTTGATAACCTCCCATAATTCGGGATCAGCCCAATCATCATCAATCTCTGCAAATTGCTCAGCGGCGGAGGGAAGGTCAGCCGTTGCCAGGGCATCCCTCGCAGCCTCCAGCCGCGCTGCCTCCGGTCCTGAAAGGGATTCAGCGATTGCAAGGTCACGACTCAGGGCCAGATAGACACTGCTCCACGGCGCGACCTCAGCCGGATTCGCCGCATCGACATTCGTGATTGTCCTTGCAAAACTTTCATAGGCGGACGCTGTTTCCGGGAGGTTTTCAGCAACCCTGTCAGCCAGGCGAAATGCAGGCACATCTTCACCTGCCCTGTCATATGCCTGTTGCGCCCAGGACGGATCTGCCAGAAGCGAGATCCAGGTTGCAGGGTCTTTCCATGCTGCATCGACATTGATCAGGAACTCTGCTTGCGGCTCACCGATCTTATCGATCTCGCGGCCGGATTTTCGAAACAGCGAGGCAAACCCGGTTGCCTCATAATTCAGACGTGTAGCGAGTCGGGTATGTGCACGTCGTTCAACTGCTTCAGAGAAATCGAAGGCAAGAGCGGCATACACTGTCTCAGGGGGTGATGTGTCCAGTGTTTCCCAATCCCGCTCCAGCGTGACCACGGTCCGGGGGAGCGTCTCCGACACAATCCGGTTCTCAACCGACCGGAAAAGCATGTCGGCAATCGGAGCCAGAAATGTAAGAACGATAAAGATCAGCAAGGGTGCGATCAGCAGCATCGCACGAAGCTTCTGTGCGCGCAGGGCCCGGCGCAGGCCAACCTTCAGCGGCTGTCCATCGGCAGTCAGGATCGCGGACTGATCAGCCATCTACAGGCTACGTTCAGCAGTGTCAGGGAGCATTGCGTTCAGCAGGGAGTCAGCTGCACCTGCGGAGAAAGGCAGGCCGGGTCCGGGCCTGCCTTTCTTTCATGATCTACTGGGCGAGCCAGGCCTGGAACAATTGATCCAGTTCATCGCGGTAGTCAGCCCACCACACGTAATTGTACAGAAATGTATTTTCTGCATTTTCCGGATTTGTCGGCATGTGCGGTGCCATTTCAATCCCCAGAGTGGCATGCGTTGAAACCAGTGGAGCTGAAGACTTCCGTGCCGGACCGTAGGAGATATATTTTGCCTGATCAGCAAGCCTCTGCGTATCCGTTGCAAATCTCATGAAGTCTTTTGCCCGAGCCAGGCGATCCTCGGGCAAACCGGCAGGAATGATCCAGCCGTCCAGATCGAACATCTGCCAATCCCATGCGATCTCGACTGGTTGCTTTTGCTCCTCAATGACCGAGAACAGCCGTCCATTGTATGTCGACCCCATAAAGATTTCACCGTCAGCAAGGAGCTGCGGCGTGTCGGCACCGGCAGACCACCAGATAGTCTGGTCCTTGATGGTGTCCAACTTGGCAAAGGCCCGGGCGCGACCCTCCTCTGTTTCAAGCTGATCATACACGTCCTCATAAGCCACACCTGAGCAAAGGAGTGCCCATTCCATGTTGGCGATCGGACGCTTCTCCAGTGCCCGCTTGCCGGGATAGGTCTCAAGATCGAATACGTCACAGGCTCCACTCGGCGGATCAACCCCCTCGGGAACTCTGTCTGTGCGGTAACCGAAGGTTGTCGAATAGACAATCTGCGGAGCAAAGCAGTCAGAGACAATCATATCGCCGAAATCTTCTGTGGCAGGGGTTCCATCCGGCGCGGGCGCCAGAACTGCGTCATGGTCAAGTTCGATCGCAAGCCCCTCGTCGCAAGCCCGAATAGCCTCCGCAGGTACAGCATCAACGAGATCCCATGTCACGTTATTCACCTCACTCATTGCACGGAGTTTGGCAAAGGCCTCAGCACCGGATTCATCCCAGACAAATTCGACGGAAGGGTTCAGTGTTTGGTAGGGCAGTTGATAGGCATTTACTTGGCTTTTCTGGTAGGCCCCACCCCAGGATACGACGGTGAGGGTATTCGACATATGACCATCGGCATGGGTCGTGGACAATGACAGAACGAACGCGGAAATCGTGATGATTATCGATGCAATGCATCTCATTGATACAAACCTTTTTTCTAAAAAACGAACCTTGACCGGACCCCCTCGACAGGCCCTGTGGGCAGACCCACCACATGCCAAAATGGAGCGCGATCATCGGAGAGTGTATCTGACAACGCTAGATATGACAAGCAGGTTCCTGGATCCATCCCCGGGAGCCATCGGGTGCATGGCGGCCTGAACCGGTCAAATCTGATGAATTCATCATTCGATTCCGCGGCAAATCCTATTGGTTTCAATGGCCAGGAGCCATCGCAAATCGGTGGGAAGGGTGTAATGCTGAACCCGCAACTCTCCCCGGGGCCAAATTCAGTTCCGCAGTGATCATCCATCCATCTTGACGTATTCACGGGAGATGTCCGGTGGGCTTCAATCGCCATACACCCGGTCGGCATAAAACCATGCTGTGGTGCTCAAATGACTTATGTAACTGCCCTGCCACCACCACAGTCAGTGACCGAATTGCCCGAATCCACTGCGGGGCCAATTGCTCCCGGATTGACACGCCCGACTCACACCACCGCCCGTCCGCCAATCCCCCACATGGACTTCTGCCGGGGCCGGCCCGCGGGGATTTTGTCATCCTGCGACAATTCGGGTGAGGATTATTCCTGTTGGTCATCATGACATGGAGCGTTTTCATCAGGGCGACGGGTTGAAGCCCGGATCCTTGGACATGGCCCTGTGGGGCAATCTGGAGCCGGGTCTGCATGCGCTCCTGTGTCCCCCGCAGACCTTCTGTCCGCTGTCACCTGCTGCGGCATGCTCCGGTTCGAGGGGCAAGGATCAGGTATCGCGGATTGAAACAGCCAGGATGGCCGGAATTCCCACTGTTGGCCAGATCGGAATCCCCGTCGATGAACGCTGCGGCATCCACCCAGATGTCAAGGGCCGCCTGCTGTTCATCTGTGAACTGCTGGAGCACCGGGCTGTACGGCTGGGGTATCGTGCAGTATGTGCAGCCGAGTGGCAGGCTTCCGTTGACACGCCGGCCCTGCGCCTGTCTCCGCCCGCAAGCGTTATCCCGATCAGTCCTGCGGCCATGGGTGTGGTCCTCGTATGACGGACCCGGAACCCTCCAAGCCCCTGATCATGCACGGTCTGTCAGAATCGCATTGCGCCCCGATCAGCGATTCGGCGATGCATCAGCCCCATTTCCCGAATGTCTCGCAGCAGCACCGATCCATGCCGCCCCCCGGGGGGGCCGGGGGGACTTTCGCGCTGGCAAGGGTGGCGGTGTGCCCAGGCCTTCAACAGCGTTCTGTTGAAGGCCTGCACATGCCGTTCGGTATCGATGCAATGCGCACTGGCACACGCTGCTGCACCGGCCCCGGATGTCTTCAACCGGATAAGGTTAGAATCCGAATGGCTCAAGGGCTGACAACGGATTCAAGGGGGGAGTCCCGCTCAAGGCAGTCCGGTCAAACCGAGAACACAGCTCCTCTGCCACCACAAGGGACCTCTCCGGGCGAATTTCGGACTTGTGAGCCGGATATCACCGCAAAGTGATGCAATGCATCATCAAAGATCAAGTGCCCGACAATCCTGCGCTCGCCAGCCAATCTCAATGATATCCCCGCGCTTCAGACGCTGCACATCCGGAGCATTCCGTGTTTTGATGATAAAGTCATCGTTACCGGCGACACTGATGCGGGTCCGGTAGATGTCACCCATATAGATAAATTCCTTGACCCTGGCCTTGAGCGTATGCGCATCCGGGGTCAGCCGTTCCCTGCTGACCTCCACGCGTTCCGGTCGAATAGAAACCAGCGTGCGGTCCCCGGGCTTCTCAATATTCACTGGTATCGTGTTGATCAGATCGCCATTGTCGAGACGTACAACCGCTGAATCGCCCGAAATGCTCTCAACTGTACCTGCCAGCGTGTTGTTTTCACCAATGAACTGGGCAACAAAACTGTTCTGGGGTGACTCATAGAGTGTATCCGGAGCATCAAGCTGCTGGATAACACCATCGTCGAAGACCGCGACCCTGTCGGACATGGTCAGGGCTTCGGTCTGGTCATGGGTCACATAAACCGTGCTGATACCGAGCTCATGGACCAGATTGGTTATCTCAAACTGCAATGTCTCACGCAGTTGTTTGTC
>JAPOSK010000502.1 GCA_026709725.1 Paracoccaceae bacterium
CAATAGTAGGCCGCCCGGTCAGTAGTGGAGACGATTGAATTGGACGACCTCCTTCGTGAGTATCTCGGAGTCCTGATCTTCCTTGCCGTGTCGATCGGGCTGGGGCTGATTCTGGTGCTGGCGGCGGCCGTGATCGCTGTCTCCCGCCCGGACCAGGAGAAGGTATCGTCCTATGAGTGCGGATTCAACGCCTTTGATGATGCACGCATGAAGTTTGATGTCCGCTTCTACCTTGTGGCGATCCTGTTTATCATCTTTGATCTTGAGATCGCCTTCCTTTTCCCTTGGGCGGTGGCCTTTGGCGACATCGGTGTGTTCGGTTTCTGGTCCATGATGGTCTTTCTGGCGATTCTGGCGGTCGGATTCGCCTATGAATGGAAAAAGGGTGCGCTGGAATGGGAGTAAATTCATTGAGCCCTGATCCGGCCGTATCAGACCCGCCGGTGCTGGCACCCGGTGAGCTGCAGGACAAGGGGTTCCTGCTGGCTTCCGCGGAAGAGGTTATCAATTGGGCCCGGACCGGATCCCTGCACTGGATGACATTCGGTCTGGCCTGCTGTGCCGTGGAAATGATGCACACCTCCATGCCGCGTTATGATCTTGAACGGTTTGGCACAGCCCCCCGGGCTTCACCGCGGCAGTCCGATCTGATGATTGTCGCCGGGACACTGACCAACAAGATGGCGCCGGCGCTGCGCAAGGTTTATGACCAGATGCCGGAGCCCCGCTATGTCATCTCGATGGGATCCTGTGCAAATGGTGGCGGATACTACCACTACAGCTACTCGGTCGTCCGGGGCTGCGACAGGATTGTCCCCGTCGATGTCTATGTGCCGGGCTGCCCGCCGACTGCGGAGGCGCTCCTGTACGGTATCCTGCAATTGCAGCGGAAAATCCGCAAGACAGGCACCATCGCCCGCTAGCACCGATGATGACCGATATCCCGTCACAGTCCTTGCCGGAATACATTGCCTCGGTCCACGCTGAGAGCGTGTTCCAGATCGAGGTCTGCCGCGGCACGCTGGCGGCCGGCGTGACCCGCGCCGGGCTGCCCGGGCTCGTGGACTTCCTGCAGACTGACAGCCGGTGTCTTTTTCAGACTCTGATTGATATAACCGCGATCGATCATCCGGGCCGGGACAAGCGTTTTGATGTCGTCTACCATCTCCTGTCAATGGACCTCAATCAGCGGATCCGGCTGAAGGTTCAGGTTGCCGAGGACAGCGAGATGCCATCAATCAGCACCATCCATCCCAGCGCCAACTGGTATGAGCGGGAGGTCTTTGACATGTTTGGCATCGTGTTTTCCGGCCACCCCGATCTGCGTCGTATTCTCACCGATTACGGATTCAGCGGCCACCCCCTCCGCAAGGATTTCCCGGTTACCGGCCATACCGAGGTCCGTTATGATGAAGTCCGGAAACGCGTTGTCAGCGAACCGGTCACGCTTGTGCAGGATTACCGGCAGTTTGACTTCATGAGTCCATGGGAGGGCAGCAGGCACATCATGGATTCCATGGACTCTGATTCAGCGGAATCCGGATCCTGAACATCACGGCGTGAATGGACAGTGTCGCCAAGGGATGGCTTGACAATGGATGGCATGACGATGGAGACACTTGCGGACGGGCAGGAGATCCGGAACTTCAATATCAACTTCGGTCCCCAGCACCCGGCAGCGCATGGAGTCTTGCGGCTGGTGCTCGAGCTTGACGGTGAGGTGGTGTCCCGGTGTGACCCTCATATCGGTTTGCTGCATCGCGGGACAGAGAAACTGATGGAAAGTCGGACGTATCTGCAAAATCTGCCCTATTTCGACCGGCTGGATTATGTCGCACCCATGAATCAGGAACATGTGTGGTGTCTGGCGATCGAGGCGCTGACAGGGACGGAGATTCCACGACGGGCATCCCTGATCCGGGTCCTCTATTCGGAAATCGGCCGCATTCTGAATCATCTGCTGAATGTGACCACACAGGCCATGGATGTCGGTGCCCTCACCCCCCCTCTGTGGGGATTCGAGGAACGTGAGAAACTGATGGTTTTCTACGAACGGGCCTGCGGAGCCCGCCTGCACGCGGCCTATTTTCGTCCGGGCGGGGTTCACCGCGATCTGCCGCCTGAGCTGCTTGATGACATCGTGGCCTGGACCGAGATCTTCCCGGGAGTGATTGACGACATCGATGAGCTGCTGACCGAGAACCGGATCTTCAAGCAGCGCAATGTTGACATTGCCGTTGTCAGCAGGCAGGATGCCCTTGACTGGGCATTTTCCGGCCTGATGGTGCGCGGGTCCGGTCTTGCGTGGGATCTGCGCCGTGCGCAGCCTTATGAGTGCTACAACGAATTCGATTTTCTGATTCCGGTCGGGAAGAATGGTGATTGCTATGATCGCTATCTCTGCCGTATGGCCGAGATGCGTGAGAGTCTGCGCATTATCGTCCAGGCCGTCGAGAAGCTGTCACGGGAGACCGGAGATGTCCTGGTGCGCGGCAAGCTGACACCGCCGAGGCGCGAACAGATGAAAGAGTCCATGGAGGCCATGATCCACCATTTCAAACTCTACACCGAAGGGTTCCATGTGCCGGAAGGTGAGGTCTATGCGGCCGTGGAGGCCCCCAAGGGGGAATTCGGGGTCTATCTGGTGGCTGATGGCACAAACCGACCCTATCGTGCCAAGATTCGGGCGCCGGGATTTCCGCATCTCCAGGCGATGGATCACCTTTGCAGGGGGCACCTGCTTGCCGATGTCTCCGCTGTGATCGGCTCGCTTGATGTCGTGTTTGGCGAGATTGATCGATGACGGGGTCCATGGCGGGCGGTCCCGGCGGATATGGCGAATGTGACGACAGGCGGGGGTGGCAATGAATCGTCGCTTTGCCACGGAACAGCCGGAGAGTTTTGCTTTCACCGATGCCAATGCGGAATGGGCAAGGACCCAGATCCGGAACTATCCACCCGGTCGTCAGGCATCGGCGGTCATTCCTCTCCTGTGGCGTGCCCAGGAACAGGAGGGATGGCTGTCCCGTCCGGCGGTGGAGACGGTGGCAGCGATGCTTGACATGCCGGCCATCCGGGCTTACGAAGTCGCAACATTCTACTTCATGTTTCACCTGCATCCGGTTGGCTCGATTGCCCATATTCAGATCTGCGGAACAACCTCATGCATGCTCTGCGGGGCTGAGGATCTCGTTGCCGTCTGTCATGACAGGATCGCTTCAGCGCCGCACCAGCTCTCCGTCTGCGGGAAGTTCAGCTGGGAAGAAGTGGAATGTCTCGGTGCATGTGCCAATGCACCCATGGTGCAGATCGGCAAGGATTATTTTGAGGATCTCACAGCAGATCATCTGACCGAGATCATCGATCGTCTCGCCGGGGGAAAGATTCCGCGGCCCGGATCCAGATCCGGCAGATATTCCTCCGAACCCGCAACCGGCCTGACAACGCTCGCCGCCGGGGCAGGAGAGCGGCCTGCCGAATCGCCGGCTGTCCGCCGGGCTCTTGAATGCGGTGATACGCTTTTCGGCATGCCGCAATGAACCGATCAGCACATGACCGGACCGGTGCCGCAATGAATCGATACAGGATGAATCGATATGCTTGCTGATCAGGACCGGGTCTTTACCAATCTCTACGGGATGCAGGACATCGGTCTTGCCGCTGCCCGCAGTCGGGGTCACTGGGACAGGACCGCTGACCTTATTGCGCGCGGCCGCGAATGGATCGTTGACGAGGTCAAGGCCAGCGGTCTGCGCGGTCGTGGCGGGGCCGGGTTTCCGTGTGGACTCAAGTGGAGTTTCATGCCGGAGGCCACCGGCGACCGTCCGCATTATCTGGTGGTCAATGCCGATGAGTCGGAGCCGGGGACCTGCAAGGATCGTGAAATCATGCGGCATGATCCGCATACACTCATCGAGGGGTGCCTGATCGCCGGTTTCGCCATGGGGGCCGAAACGGGTTACATCTATATCCGCGGTGAATACATTCGCGAACGCGAACTGCTGCAGACCGCCATCGGTGAAGCCTATGCGGCCGGGCTCCTCGGAGCCGATGCAGCCGGGTCCGGATGGCGCTTCGATCTCTATTGCCATCATGGGGCGGGGGCTTATATTTGCGGGGAGGAGACCGCACTGCTTGAAAGTCTGGAAGGCAAGAAGGGCATGCCCCGGATGAAGCCGCCATTTCCGGCCGGGGCCGGTCTCTATGGCTGCCCCACAACTGTCAACAATGTCGAGACGATCGCTGTGGTGCCGACGATACTGCGCCGCGGGGCCGACTGGTTCAGCGGAATTGGCCGACCCAACAATACCGGAACCAAGGTCTATGCAATCAGCGGGCATGTCAACGCGCCCTGTGTCGTTGAGGAATCAATGTCGATCCCCATGCGCGAGTTGATTGACAGGCACTGCGGCGGGGTCCGAGGCGGCTGGGAGAACCTCAAGGCCGTGATCCCGGGCGGAGCATCCGTCCCGTTGCTGCCCAAGAGCATCTGTGATGATGCAATTATGGATTTTGACTGGCTGATGCAGAACAAGTCCGGCCTCGGGACCGCAGCGCTGATCGTGATGGACCAGTCGACGGATGTCATCAGGGCGATCTGGCGTCTGTCCAAATTCTACAAGCATGAGAGCTGCGGCCAGTGCACGCCGTGCCGGGAGGGGACAGGGTGGATGATGCGTGTGATGGAGCGCCTTGTCACCGGTGATGCCGATCCGGCGGAGATCGATATGCTCCTGGATGTCACAAAACAGGTCGAGGGTCATACGATCTGTGCGCTTGGCGATGCGGCCGCCTGGCCGATTCAGGGCCTGATCCGCCATTTCAGGGATGAGATTGAGGACCGGATCGCGGCATCCCCGGCCCGCACACCCCTCGCAGCTGTTGCATGACCTGTTCCGTGATTGCCAATGATGGTTCTGCCAATGATGATCCCGACCGGAGCCAGAGAGAATGACTGATCTTTCCCCCGTCATCATTGACGGCAACACGTATGAATTCCCCGGCGAGATGACCCTCATTCAGGCCTGCGAGGATGCGGGAATCGAGATCCCGCGCTTCTGCTATCATGAACGCCTGTCAATCGCCGGCAACTGCCGCATGTGCCTTGTCGAGGTGGTCGGCGGTCCACCCAAACCCACAGCGTCCTGCGCCATGCAGGTGAAGGATCTGCGCCCGGGACCGGAGGGGCGTCCTCCGGAAGTGCGGACCAGCAGCCCTCTCGCCGTCAAGGCCCGGGAGGGCGTAATGGAGTTTCTGCTGATCAATCACCCCTTTGACTGCCCGATTTGCGATCAGGGCGGGG
>JAPOSK010000630.1 GCA_026709725.1 Paracoccaceae bacterium
CCGCCGCCTTGCCGAGAATGCCGTCAACCGTCTGGCGTCCGACTTCCCAAATCTCACAGAGCCCTGGACATCGCATGCGCCACTCCCGGGTGGAGACTTTCCCCATGATGGTGTCCCGGACCTCGTTGATGCACTGATGTCAGTGCACCCTTTTCTTGATGCCCCCTGGGCTCATCGACTTGTTCGCAACTATGGCACGGATGCGGCACGACTTCTCAATCAGGCACGCACCCGCGACGAACTCGGAACCCGCTTCACCGGGAACCTGACTGCAACCGAGGTCAACTGGCTGATTGGCAGGGAATACGCACGCACCAGCGATGACATTCTCTGGCGGCGCACCAAACTCGGTCTTCATGCCTCAGCCGATGAGATCGCCAAGCTTGATCACTACATCCGCAAGCTGTCAGATCCGAAGGACGAAAAGGATGCCCTGCGGGCTTCGCTATGTTCGCGATTGACGAGATTGGGCTGTTGACAGGTCAAAGTCCGGCACAGGCGGACAAAGGACGGGGTCACCGGGGGTCAACCCTCGCCCGGGCTCCGCCCTCCCTCCGGTTGACCCCCGGCTGTTGCACTTCAGAGTGGCAGTGGGGTGACAAATAATACCGGCAATATTCCATCTCCCCACGCTGAAAAAGCACTGCGATCATTGGGTGAAAATCTGAGGGTCGCCCGCCTCAATCGCCGCATTTCAATGCGCGGACTCGCCGAACGCATGGGTGTCTCGGAAAGGACTGTTTCCAGACTTGAGAAGGGTGAATGCGGAGTCGGTATCGGGACACTCGCCATGGCCTGTCTTGTGCTTGGCGAGATTGATCGGATCACCCATTTCCTTGATGTGGCAAGTGATGAGATGGGAATACGACGCGCAAGGCAGAATCCGCCAAAGCGTATTCGGGAATGTCGAAGTCCGGCATTGAACCCGACAGATGATCACGGGCCTTCCCGCGCACCGGAGGCGAACAGCCATGGGATGGCGTTTTGATGCCGCGGGTCAGGGTCGTTCTTGGAGCAGCCATGCGGGAGGCGGGATGGTTGCGGTTTGAAAGTGATGGCCGTCGCCAGAACTCACAATTCGAATACGCTGATGACTGAACCCGGATCCTGCACAGAAATCGCCGACGTAATCCGGCGGATCTCATCGCGTTGTGGCTGAGGATCGTATTCTCAATCCTGGTTTCGAACACGGACGATCACCTTAAAAAACCACGGATTCCTTTATGTCGGCAACAATCGCTGGCGACTGTCGCCAGCCTTTGACATCAATCCGTCACCATCACGACATCACTATCTTGAGACAGCAATTGTGCCGGACGGACCATTTGATGCATCGTTCGATCTGGCTCTTGAGTCATGCCCATATTTTGGTCTGGAGCCAGACCAGGCACGCCATCGGGCCCGGAGGATGACGGCAAGCGTCGCCGAATTCTGGAAATCCGAGCTTCGGGGTGCCGGGCTCGCCAGCAACGAGATCCGAACCTACGCGGACGCATTCGGGCATGCCGAGGCTGAGAGTGCTTTGCGAACGACTGATTGAACTCCGATCCCTGCGTGAAGGATGCAGGCCATCATCCGCAACGATGGTCTTGCAGGACAACCCGCCTCCGGCATGCAATGGCACCGCTGAAAAGAGCCCGGTTCGGCTTCCCGAACGCAGTCACGCATATTGCCCGGCGGGGCCGTTCAGATTGAGCGATAGCACATCAGGGTGTTGGTCCCGCTTTGCACGACATCATTGTTCTGATTGGTAACAACAACATCGAGTGTTAGCAGACCGCGTTTCTGATCCGACAATGATCGCTTTTCGGCGACGGTGATCTGGGCACGAATCGTATCCTGTGCGAGAACAGGTCGTTTGAAGGACCAGTGCCAACCCAGTGATGCCTGGGCGTGAATGCGGGCGGAGGCCCTGCATTTCAGGCCGTCAACCAGGGCAAGAACGAGCAGTCCATGGGCAACACGGTCGGAAAATCCATGCCGAACAGCGGCATTACGGTCAAGATGGATCTCGAAATCGTCACCGCTGAAATCGGCAAACGCATCAATGACCTCAGCTGAGACAATGGCACTTCCGGTTTCGATGCGATCACCCGGGGTGAGATCGTCAAGAGCATAGAGACCCGGCGGCAGGAGGCGGATGTCGGACTGTTCCATGAATACCCCATTGCGTTTTTTTCATTACTGCCACAAGTTGACCTGAGAGGAAATCTTCACCCGTGCGGCCGGGAGTCTGAATGTTTTGTGGTCGTGATCCGGAATGCGTTCGTTTGATCGTGCGGGATGTTTGAATTGTTGAGGGGTTTGATCTAGATTTACTCTGGAGGATGGGGGCGGAAGATCCCTGCATCTGCATTCTTGACAGGAGTTATGGTGCCAGCGGGCAGTTGTGTTCCGCGTGGACCGAGGAGGAGAACAAAATGAGGAAATCAGCAATTGTTGCCCTGGCTATGCTTGTCCCAATGGCAGGCACAACCGCAAAGTCAGCCGATCTGACCTTGTGCTGGGCAGCCTGGGATCCGGCCAATGCCCTGGTCGAACTGTCCAAGGACTTTGAGGCCCAGAGCGGGCACAACATGAGTTTTGAATTTGTCCCGTGGCCCAATTTTGCTGACCGGATGCTCAACGAGCTCAATTCCGGCGGCAAACTGTGTGACCTGATGATCGGGGACAGCCAGTGGATCGGTGGTTCTGCAGAATCCGGCCATTATGTGAAGCTCAATGACTTCTTTGACGCGGAAGGAATCACCATGGATGATTTCATTCCGGCCACAGTGACCGGCTATGCTGAATGGCCGAAGGGGACGCCCAATTACTGGGCACTTCCTGCATTTGGTGATGTGGTGGGCTGGACATACCGCAGGGACTGGCTTGAGCGACCGGAGTTGCAGGCTGAGTTCAAGGCGGCCTACGGGCGGGATCTGGATGTCCCGCAGACACTTGCCGAGCTGAAGGACATTGCCGAATTCTTCCAGGGTCGCGAGATTGACGGAAAAACCGTCTACGGTGCAGCGATCTACACGGAGCGTGGCTCAGAAGGCATCACCATGGGCGTGACCAACGCACTATACAACTACGGATTCGAATACGGGAATCCTGATTCACCCTATGAGTTGGAGGGATTCGTCAATTCTGATGGTGCTGTCGCCGGACTTGAGTTCTACAGGGAACTTTATGAGTGCTGCACGCCGCCGGGATCATCCGACTGGTATATGTCCGAGTCAATTGATGCCTTCAGGTCAGGACTGGTCGCGCTGCAAATGAATTTTGCCTTCATCTGGCCCGGTGTCCACGCCGACCCGAATGTGGGTGGAGACCGTTCGGGATACTTCCCGAATCCCGCTGGCCCGGGTGGCCATTTTGCCCAGCTGGGTGGTCAGGGGATTTCGGTTGTGTCGTATTCGGACAACCAGGATGCAGCACTTGAGTACATCAAGTGGTTTGCTCAACCCGAAATCCAGAAGCAATGGTGGGAGCTCGGCGGGTATTCAGCCCTGCGGGCCGTTGTTGAGGATCCCGCTTTTGCGACCAGCCAGCCTTACGCCCAGACATTTCTCGATTCGATGGCGATCGTGAAGGATTTCTGGGCTGAGCCAGCCTACGCTTCGCTGCTGCTGGCAATGCAGGATCGTGTCCACACATATGTTATCGCCGGTCAGGGAACTGCCAGGGAAGCACTTGACGGACTGGTCGAGGATTGGATCGAAGTCTTCGAGGACGAGGGTAAACTCTGATTCCTGCAGAGCATTTCCATGCATCATTCTGAATGCCCGACCGCCGCTCATCGGCGGTCGGGTGCAAGCCATACATAGCCTCACGCACGATATGGGACTCTCGCCCATCGAGAGAATTGCCGAGGGAACGCCAAAGGGTTTCCGAAGACGGATCCGGGGACTTTCTGATCGTGCCATTGCCTGGCTGTTCGTCGGTCCAACGATTGCGCTGCTGCTGCTGATCAACATCTTCCCCCTGATCTGGACGATTCGTCTCAGTTTCACCAACTTTCGGGCCAACCGCCCGAATGCGGATGTGAAATTCATCGGCCTGCGGAACTATGAACGCATTCTGTCCGACAGCGATATCTGGCAGACCATGCAGGCAACGGCCCATTTTCTTTGCTGGACCCTGTTTTTGCAGGTGCTGCTTGGCTTTACCCTGGCCTGGTTGATCAACAGGAAGTTCAGGGGGAATGATCTCTGGACCACGATCATCGTGCTGCCGATGATGCTGTCACCAGCTGTTGTCGGCAATTTCTGGACGTTTTTGTACCAACCGCAAATTGGCCTGTTCAACTACGTGATCTCGTTCCTTACGGGCGTCGATCCCAGCGGTTTTACCATGATTGGCGAAGTTGATCTCGCACCCTGGGCGATTGTGATTGTGGATACATGGATGTGGACACCGTTTATCATGCTCATCTGTCTGGCCGGACTCCGCTCGATACCGGATTACATCTATGAGGCGGCAGAGTGTGATCGGGCATCAAAATGGCGGCAGTTCTGGACCATCACCATTCCGATGGTGCTGCCGTTTCTGATGCTGGCCGTACTGTTTCGCGGCATTGAGAATTTCAAGATGTTCGATCTCGTGGTCCTGCTCACCGGCGGCGGCCCCGGCTCGACAACGGAACTGACATCAATCAATCTCAAGCGTGAAGCCTTTGAGAAATGGCGGACAGGCTATGCATCGGCCTATGCCGTCATTCTCTTTGTGACAATCTTCGGCCTGGCATCAATCTACGTCAAGGCCCTCAACAGGGTCAAGGACCGATGAGCAGCTGGTCGCCGATACAGCCGAGCGGTTTGCAGAAGTGGGTCGCCGGAACACTGGTTGTCATCTATGCGCTGGTGACAATCTTGCCGCTCCTCTGGATCATCTCAACCGGCTTCAAGACGTCAGTCGACTCGATTGCCTACCCGCCAAAGATCGTGTTTGCGCCCTCACTGGAGGGATATGTCAATCTCTTCACCACGCAGACACGGCAAACCGAGGACTACCTGGCCAGCAATCCACCCGGCAACTGGTATGAGAAAATCGTGCACGACAAGGGCATGGTGATCGCCGGACCATCGCGCTTCGGCGAGCGTTTTATCAATTCCGTTATCATCGGCTTCGGTTCAACTTTCCTCTCGGTGTTCCTCGGCACGCTGGCAGCCTATGCGTTCTCGCGTTTCCGGGTTCCCCTGAAGGATGACCTGCTGTTCTTCATCCTGTCCACGCGCATGATGCCGCCGATTGCGGTCGCCATTCCGATCTTTCTCATGTTCCGGACGCTGGGACTGTCCGACACCCATCTTGGAAT
>JAPOSK010000398.1 GCA_026709725.1 Paracoccaceae bacterium
CACTGGTCCCGCTTTCGATGCTTGCCCATATACCAGCGGAAACATCTGCGTGGTGAATAAGGGAATGGTCTGGAACCCGAGTATCAGCCGGGAGAGCGTTCAAAGGATAACCGACCCGATCAGCCAACAATCGCCAGAGTGCGAGAAAGCGGATTTTCGGCACTTCGTCCAATCCGCTCACTATGCCATTGATGACATCAATGACTGCTGCTTCGTCGAGTGCCGGGCACTCAAGGTCGATGACATGACCACTCAATGGGTGAACTGTTCGCAGAATTCCACTCTCTGGTCCAACCGCTCGTTCACCCTGTCTGCCAGCGTTCGGCATGGGAAGTCGCTCGTATATTGATGCCAGCTGGTCCGCCAAACCTGCATCCCGGTCTGGACTCATCGGTCGTTCCGCATCATCCCAGAGCGCTTTTGCCAGGTAATGCTCTGCCCTGGCAACATGGCGCTTGATGTCAAGTGCCTTGTCGACCGGATCGTGCATCCATACACGAAGGAGATTTTCCCAGTCAGTTTCCTTCATCCGTCACATTCATCTTTGGAGACTTCGCAGACTGTACCTACCTAACCCAAATACCGTTCCCTTGCCAAGATGAGCCCATTCGCATGCCGCCAGAAGAGGTCGGAATGGACCTGCTCCATCTGGCAGGTCAAGCCAACCGGTCACTCCCCGCATCTCGATTCTCCTTTTCTGTCTTCCTGACCAGCGCACAAGATCATGGCGCTGACCGCACCAGATGGACGCTGGCAGACTGCGAGCGGCTTCCAGTACCATGGCCTGAAGATCCCTGCTTGGGGCGGCAGAAGACAATGCGCACAGACGACGCAGACCGACAATCGCAAGGTCAATAAAACTTGGAGAATCAATCAGGCTCCCGCGACGCAAGAGTCTGAGCGGCCCCTCAAATTCGACACGGAGACTTTCGCTTTTATGCAGCGTCTGCGACATGCAATAAGCTGCAGCATGGAGATTCCACATTTGCGGTTCGCAGATCAGCGTTCTGTCTGGCTGAATTCCGCATACCCTTCGGATCCTGAACGGAACACGTCTTGGCCCAAGCCCAGTTTGGGCAGCCTGCTTGAAGGCCCGCAATGCAACCGGGGCTTGTCTGCTGGCATAACCGAGAAGCAGCAATTCAACTGCAGGAGCAAATGCAGGATCCGGCGGAGCCGGGCGCATCACGTAGAGAGGCATGGGGGGCATATTTGTGCGCTCGCCTTCAGATGTTATTTGCGAGCGGTTTCCTTCAAAAACAGCCCTGTAGACAAGAGGATCAATATCTCTCAAAGCACGCCCCCAGACACCACGCAACATCGGGACTGTTGCGCGCAAAGAACCTGTATCAAGCAGCATTCGAATTGCGATTATGTCGATTCCCCTGGTCAGGGCAAACAGCTCCTCTTCTATCAGACTGTCCAGAGACACCTTGCAAATGACCGGAATCGAAAGGTGATCATGTGGTACAGTGTCGAAGTCGGATTCCTGTCATTCTGGCCGCTCCACACGCTCGATTTTGACTGGCCGGCACAAGGCATCAATCGCTTCCTCAAATGTGGCATCAACACGCAGATCGGCCTCTAGTTCGGCCTTGCCAGGTTGGTAGTCCTTGCGAGCTATCCTGACGGTGGGCGTGGGTTGTTTTTTGCTCATAGTCGAATCTCCTGAGTTGTTTTCCTGGGCATGTCATTCCTTGATCACAACCGATGACGGAATGCCGATCAGGAGCAATGGACAGGGATTGCCAACACCGCACTCGATTCGGCTTTTCAATTTTTCCCAGTGCGTAGTTGCAGCCCCGAACTTGTCCGATACAAACTTCTTGGCCCATGTTTCAGCAAAATCACCACTGGAATCAAGAACCATTTTCCTCTGACGCGCTGTTGGATTGACGCCGAACTTCATCAAATCATCGTAACCGGAAACGTCATTGCTCAAGGCACATTCATGAATAATGCGGACCATCTGATCCTGCACGGCCCGACCGCGGGTGATGACGATTCCCACGCTGATCGCGCCCTCTGCATGAAGTCTTTGGAAGTTTTCCAAATCTCGGTCGAAAAAAGGATCCTTATTGTTCCATTCGATTTCGAGTGCGACTGATCCCTTGCCGGCTTGTCTGACATGGTCGATTTCGTGCGTTGTTCCGGCTCGATGTTCACCATCAACGATCTTACTGATTTCAATGTTACGCTTACGCCATCCGCGTTCATTGAATGAATGCCGCAGTCGCTGGGTTGGATGCGATTCCCCGCCACCCCCACGAATCAGCTCAACATCCGCAATCTTGAAATTGGTCAACACTTCGCACAATTCGCGCAGAGGTTCAGGAAAATCCTCGACCAACACCGCCTCGACATGGTTCCGGGCCTGAATGTCAAATCCCAAATCAGACAAAATGGACAGTTTCACGTGGGTATCGCGGCTGAATTGTATGCATAGGTTGGCCAATCCGGTTCATGGTCGGGTCCAGCCTGATCGCCCCAAACGGTCCAATCCTCACGCTGGCCGCGCCCGAATAATTCAAGATACGGCCCCCGGCTGCAGGCCTCAATGATTTTATACTGTTCATCCGGTTTGCGTGAGTGTTCACGCTTGCGGGTTGCCATAAAATTGACTTGACTTCGTCCAGGATCAAGAGTCCTGGCTTTCTTGCCACGAACACCAAACAGAACCAGTTCGGTCACATTGCGAAAATAGAACCCAACCCCACGACCGTCCGGTCCGCCGTCTTTCCTGATCTTGTGCCAGACCAAATTGGTCTTGTATTCAAAACCCCACGACTCCAGAGTGTTCAATCCCCACGGCAACAAAGCATTGGGAACCCATAGATAGCAATGCGCCCGCTCATGCAGAAAATCAGCTACGGGCAGGGCAGCTATCTCGTCGAAACTCATTGTTTCATAGCGTTCGAGGCGTCGATGTTCTGGTGCAATCTTTCATGTGCGGTTTGCAAAGCGCCATGGAGGATCGGCCAGGATCGTTCCGAATTTTGCCCCTCAAGTGCAGAAGCCAATGCCTCGGCAGGGTTTGTTTTGCAATCCTTCCGCTGTGTTTTTGAGTTTGCGCGGTCAACCGCAGGCCCGCTCACGATTGTGCCCCACTGTCCGGTCGGTTGTTCGCAATCAACCGGCGGTATTTCGGACGCTTGACGATCCCGCCCCTGGCAACAGCGGCAAGGAAGGCCACTTTGTCTTTCTCAAGCAGATTTTGATGGGCGGCGAACTCGGTGATGTGGCGACCCAAATGCCCGGGCAACATCTTGAGACATGTCCCCTCGTGTGCCCGCATGAACATGGACCGGAACAACTCAATCCCGTTGGCGTGGATAAGGCCATCGACATATCGCCGGGATGAGTGATTGACGGTTTCGTGCGGGTCGGGGAAGCTCTCATTGCCACTGAGATCATCGGCACAGACCCTTACACCCTCGGCTGCCATATCGGCAACAAGGCCTCGCAGGGTCTCTCTTGTCGTGTCAGGAACGGTCCGGGTCGTCACCTGATTGGTTTCCTGGTCCTTGGCCCCGATAACGACAGTCTTGCCCGCCGCCGCCCGGACCGTTGCCTCTTTTCTCTGCGCATTGGACTTGTTCCTGCGCTTGCCACCCATGGGGGCCTCATCAATCTCGACTGGCCCGCCAAACAATCCACTGCCTCGATTTGTGTTGCCGTTGGCCTCCAGCGCCGTCCGTAACCGGTGGGCAAGGAACCATGCGCTGCGGTGGTTGATCTCAAGATCCCGATGCAGTTTCATCGAACAGACACCTTTGAGTGATGTTGTCAAAAAATATGTGGCAACAATCCAGATCTGATAGCCAAGTTTGGATGCCTCCATGACCGTTCCGGTTCTGGTGCTGAACCGCTTGCCACACTCCTTGTCCCGGCACCGGTAGGGCATGGTTTTGTGCCTGGCCCCGGTTTGCACATTGGTCGATCCACAGTGCGGGCAAGTGATTCCATTTGGCCAGCGTTGCTGAATGAACCACTGTTCTGCAGCAGCATTATCGGGCCATTTGCAGAACAGTTGCGTGAGACTCATGCTCTTGCGGTGCGCTTTGCCGGGATTTCCGGTTTGTATTTCAGTCATTGTGGTCTCTTGATTCGGTCTCAGGTGACTGAAATATAGCAGAGTGCCGAAAAGTGTCGAGCGGGAATTTTAGGAAAATTGACTCGACTCGTGGCGTATGCTATGATAATACTGTTGGCTGAAACAAAAAAGCTGAGAGCCCAAACTCGGTGATTTTCTTCGCTTTAGGCTTCAGCACCAAGTCGCATAATCCCTAAGAATGACAGGTTGATCGGCGGGATTCTTCCAAAAGAGTGCAGGCCATTCAGCCTGTTCGGGAGAGATGTTGCCAGATTTGGGCCTTGAAGTTCCGTTTGGTGTACCCAGATTTGTAATATCACTTTTTTGTGCAGGAAGAATCTTGTCCGACTGCCAATGCAAAGTTCAGGTTCGACCCTGATGCAGCCTTGTCCTGTTCAGGCTTCCCCATTGTGTACGATGGGCATGGATTCAGTAGGGCAGGCCGGTGTAGTTTTCGGCAAAAACTGCCTGCATGCTCCTGTTTCTACAGAGATGTTCAAATTCACTTTCCTGCATCCGGCGATCAAAATGTGACTGCCCGTCAATCCGGTGAAGCAGATTCGTCATCCACCAGCTGAAGCGGGAGACCTGCCAGACCCGTCGAAGGGCTGTGGTGCTGTAGTTGGCAAGGAGGGCATGATGATTGTCTCTGATTCGGGCAAGAAGGGCCGCATGGGCATAGTGAACATCGGAAACTGCGAGGTTGAGCCCCTTGGCACCGGTCGGCGGCACGATATGACCGGCATCACCGCATAGGAGCAGATGACCCGATTGCAGAGAGATGGAAATGGCGCTGCGGAGGGGGGCGATGGACCTCTCGATTGCGGGCCCCGTAATCAGTGAGTCCGCATGGTCGGCAGGAATCCGGGCCTTGAATTCCGTCCAGAAATCGCTGTCACTCCAGTCTTCAGGGCGAGCGGCAAGCGGAACCTGGATGTAATAGCGTGACAGGGTGGGGGACCGCATGGAGGCCAGGGCAAACCCGCGTGCACTGCTGGCATAGATGAGTTCGTCACTGACCGGTGGGGTCTCCGACAGAACACCGAGCCAGCCGAATGGGTAGCTGTGCTCAATTCCCGGTCCATGCATCCGCTCAATGACTCTGCGGCCAAGACCATGATAGCCATCGCAGGCGACGGCATAATCGCAGTCGATTGTGCAGGGATCGGATCCATTCAGACATGCCGTA
>JAPOSK010000187.1 GCA_026709725.1 Paracoccaceae bacterium
CATCATGCTGGGACGGGTGGCGCTCTGCCCGGTGGACTGCACCCGCACCGGATCAGCCAGGGCTTGAGGCTGTTTTGCGACCGCCATCACGGGTCATGGGTGCCGCGCCGACCCGCAGGGTCACTGACGGGCAGCCGCCCGGCGCTTGCCGCTCCCTCCCGCATCATCCATCGGGGCGTTCATCCGGCTGATCGGTGATGCAGGACAAGCCGGGCCAATGCCGGGGATTGCGACCGCAATCCCCGGGGACCTCGGTCACCACCCTGCCACAAATCACCTCGCTCATCATCGCCCCATGTCCCGCTGAAACGCTGGGACATGATAATTCAGACCGTTTCCATGGATTTACCGAAATGTTGAATTGGCCGTGCTCAAGGGCAGTGCCGGGATTGGTCACTCCTGTTTGACAAGAATCATGCCGGTGTTTCCCTGGCCTGCATACCCAATTGCTTCCAGTCAGCCTTCAGTGCAAAAACGACAGACTGCCAGCGCGACTGCGGGCGAGCGGCACCTTGCCCGAAGTTCCTGATATCGCCGAGGAACCCCACGATCTCTTCGTGTTCGCAGGATGCATGCGGTCAATCGCTTGCGACATCCTGCGGCAGAGCCGTGAAGGCCTGTCCGCTCCCGTTCCCGCTTTAATCGATTGCAGGTGAAACCAGTCTTGAGGGGAACGACAGGATCGTGTTTGTGATTTTGGGGCAAGTGCATTAGATGGTATTCTCTCTCAGGTCGGTTTGTGATGGCCATGCCGGTGCCGAGCGCCAAAGTGCGCTGATAGCTCAGCTGGATAGAGCACTTGACTACGAATCAAGAGGTCGGGGGTTCGAATCCTCCTCAGCGCGCCAGCCCGCGGTCGCGGGACGAATGTCGCAGGGTGCCGACAGTATCGCATTCGCAGAAACCGGATCCGGACCGCTCTCCCCGGGAATGCCATCACGGCGTTCTGCAAATCGGATCAATCGTCCGGGTTACTCTGGGATTTCAAACGCGCTGACAGTCCGGATTTCTCGTGCATGAGCATGGCTGCCCGGGGTGATATCTTGCAATGCAGATCCCGCCCGATACCAAATGTGTCGACCCGCTTTGAGAGATTTGTCACCGGTGGTGTTGCTTCGGGCCGGGCCTGCACACGGGATTCCCGCGCGAACGATTGGAGACCTGAAGGAGATTCTGAATTCCGATCATCCTGATCATGCAGTCCCGCAGGACATTCGCTGGTGCTGAGTCCCTGTCAACCGGTGCCGTCGTTCACTCCGGGAGCCAAAAGGTCCGGCCTGGTTGCGCACGGGTTCTTTCCCGGGTGCCAGATGATTGAGGCAGGGATCGCGGGGAACCGTTCCGGTTTTACCGGAGACTCGCGCGAAAACTCATTGCCGTCAATTCCAGATGCGCATCCAGTGGTGGCCGGAGCTCGAAAGCCCGCGGCTCCCGGACGAAATTCCAAAGCCTGAAGAGTATCCAGCTGTCAGGGTTGTCTTCGGCAACATTCCGTTCATTCCTGGAAAGGTGGAACGGTGTTCGTTCCCAACCGTTGGTCGTCTTGACTTCAATCAGGCGGCTCCGACCCTCGGTGGTGTAACTTGCAATGTCGTATCCGGCTCCGTCACCGTCCTCCTTGCTGACCCAACGGACTCTTCCCGCAAGGTCTTTTCGTCCGGAGCTGGCAAGACTGGCGCGTTCATGGTGAAAGACACACTTTTCCCCGGCTTCGCCGAGGGCACGATTCTTTTCATCCCGCTCAGCGGCATTGTTTTTGTGGGCCAGGGCCTGAATCCGGGACCATTCTGCCGGAGGTTCTGTATTTCGGAGTGTCGGTGGTGGCCCGATTGGAATCCGACCCTGCAAATTTGGTTTCGCGGTGAGCAAGGACAGTCGATCATCGGCGTGCTCCCACCGCTCCAGCTGACGCAGAACCGTATCGACGAGTGCCTGCTGGTAATTGTGGGCGGGCTTGTAGCCGTCAATCCAGGTCTCTCCCAGCCCCATGAGTATGGCTGATATATTCTGGTGCTTGTACTCAATTGAACCCTTGGAACGACCGATCTCTTCCTGGAGCGCCCTGTTCTGCGCCGCCTTGTTGAACGCGCTGCCTTTGAGCTCGGCGTGGAGCATGGAAAGGTAGTCTGCCACGACGGCGTCGTTTTCCGCATCGGACCATTCCCTGCCGCTCATGGATCAAATACCCGGTCAGAGGCGTGCGATCATGGCACCCAGCCTGTTGCGCAGAACCATGACATGTGGCCCGATCGACTGCGGGAGAGGATTGGATTACGCGTGTGACTGAAGGTGAGGTGCGGTCAGTTGTCGAAGCCAAAACCCTTGTACTTGTCGCGGAAACGGGAGACACGGCCACCTGTGTCCATCAAATGGGTGCCGCCACCGGTCCAGGCCGGATGCACTGAGGGGTCAACATCAAGAGTCAGGGTGTCACCTTCAGCACCGTAGGTTGAGCGCATTTCGACAATCTCACCGTTGGTCAGCTTGACCTTGATCATGTGGTAGTCCGGATGGATGTCTTTTTTCATTGTTCAGTCTCCCCATCGCCGGTCGTTGTCGAACGGTTTGCTTTGGGCCGATAATTGATTCGCTCGGCAATCCGGGCCGATTTGCCGCGTCGGGTCCGCAGATAGTAGAGTTTGGCACGCCGAACCCGACCCCGACGGAGGACCTTGATATACTCGATATTGGTTGAGTGGAGGGGAAAGATTCGCTCAACACCCTCACCTGACGAAATTTTGCGAACGGTGAATGAGGCGTCAATGCCGTCACCACCCTTGCGGGCGATGCAGACCCCATCGTAGCGCTGTATTCGCGTCCGGCTGCCCTCGGTGACCCGGAAACCGACACTCACGGTGTCACCGGCCCGGAAGTCCGGAATATCATGGTCCAGGCTTGTGACCTGCTCTGCATTGAATTTGGCAATCATGTCCATCGGTCTTGCCCTCTCATCATTCACTTACGATTCAGGATGATCATCACTGGCGTCAATGATGTTCTGACTCCTGCAATAGGCTGCCCATAAATCCGGGCGATTCTGCCGGGTTGTTTCCTCTGATTGCTGCTGTCGCCATGCAGCGATACGACGATGGTGCCCGGATACCAGAATTTCCGGAACAGCCCGACCAGCCCATTCTACCGGGCGTGTGTATTGCGGATATTCCAGCAACCCTGCCGTGAAGGACTCACGATCGATGGATTTCTGATTTCCAAGAACGGACGGTATAAGCCGAACGACCGACTCAATCAAGGCCTTTGCAGCGATTTCCCCTCCTGCCAGAATAAAATCACCCAATGAGACTTCTTCCATCGCCAGGTGATTGACAACACGTTGGTCGATTCCCTCAAACCGTCCTGCAATGATTGTGACGCCCCGGCACGCTGACCATGCCCGGGCCTTCTCCTGATTGAAGCGCTGCCCGCGGGCGGTGAGGCAGACAAGCGGCCAGTCCCGGGCATTATAGCCGGACTCCGGAGCTGCGGCATGGGCCGCGGCGGCAACGACATCAGCGCGCAGAATCATCCCCGGACCCCCGCCAAGCGGCTTGTCGTCAACCTGTCGATGCTTTCCGCTGCCAAAATGCCGCAGATCAATCAGTTCAAGCTGCCACAATCCATCATTGAGTGCCTTCCCGATCAGTGAGCAGCCCAACGTGCCCGGGAAGGTCTCCGGAAAGAGTGTCACGACCCGAGCGGTCCAGGGGGCAGAATGTCCCGGACTCCCGCCTTCTGAATCAATGGCCGGCTTTGCAGGCTGTGTCATTCGGTTTCCCTGTCAATCGGGTTTGGCAAGTCAGGATGGAGAGGGGGATTGTTGTCGACACGAACGTAACCTCCGGCAATATTGATCTCCGGGACATAGTCATCCTGAAAGGGCAGCATCTCAGTCTCACCGTTGGCCTGTTTGAAGACCAGGAGGTCTGTGGCTCCATAGTTTGCGATCGTTACAACCTCACCAAGGCGAACCCCGTGTCCATCCTGCACCTCAAGGCCAATGAGATCGACATGGTAGTACTCGTCTTCCCCCGGAGGCGGAAAACTCGCGCGCGGGGCGAACACATCCTGTCCCGTGAGGGCTTTTGCTGCGTCACGGGTTGTCACGCCCTGCACTTTGGCAATGAGAAGATCACCTGTCTGGCGGGTGATTGACAGAGTGATTTCCCGCCGACCCGGTCGTGTCTGCAGCGGGCAGTAGTTTGCGATATCCTTCCTGATCTCGCAGTAGCTGAGCAACCTGATCAGGCCCCGCACGCCGTGCGGTCTCCCAAATCGGCCCACACGAACCGCATCATCCCAATTGACCATTCCCGCTGTCACTTCTGTCAATTGCCATCCCTGATCCGGGATCCCCGATTATGACAATGATACGTCAGTGCCTTTGCACCGGCTGTCGGGTTATCTGCGCCTGACTCCGGCCCGGATCATTGCGGGTCTTCAGCGGGCGTATCCGCATCAGCCCCCTCAGCCCCTGCTGTCGCTTCCTGTCTGGCCAGTGCCTTGGCGCCCGGTTGGGCCTTCAAGGGATTGTCCCGCACCCTGGCATCCATCTCACCGGCGTTCTCCAGAAACCGCGCAATACGATCTGTTGGCTTGGCACCGAGCGACAGCCAGTGTCTGATTCTGTCAAGATTGAGCGTAACGCGGTCCGGACTGTCCTTCGGCAGGAGCGGATTGTAGGTTCCGAGTTTTTCGATGAAGCGACCATCTCTCGGCATCCTCGAATCAGCTGCAACAATACGATAAAACGGGCGTTTTTTGGCACCACCGCGTGCCAGGCGAATTTTAACAGCCATTGTCTGTTCTCCCTGATGTGGTCTGCTGGCGCAATCCGGCAGCGCATGCTCTACGTCTGCTTTTGCAGATCATGATGCCGAATCACTTCCTGAATAACAAAGCGAATAAATTTTTGGGCAAACTCCTGATCAAGGCCAGCGGCTCGCGCGAGGTCATTCAGCCGGGCCACCTGCTGCGCCTCACGCTCCGGATCAGAACTGGGCAGATTGTGTTCGGCCTTGATCCTGCCGATATCCTGTGTGTGAGAGAAGCGTTCGGCCAGCGTGTAGACCAGGATGGCATCCAGCCGATCAATTGATGCACGATGTGATCGCAAATGTTCAAGAGGCTGACTCCCGGATTTATCGGTCATGCTGCTAACGTTTTCTGAATGCAGAATGGAGTGGGTGCACCTGTGGATTGCCCGGGGATTTCTCCAGAATGTCCGTGAAGGAATCCTGATCCGCCGCCGTCTCCATGGATGCCGCGAGACCCTTCCTGCCGAG
>JAPOSK010000290.1 GCA_026709725.1 Paracoccaceae bacterium
GCTGTAATGAGTCACTGAGAATGTGATGGTGCATATCTGCATCCCTGCCCCTGATGGTGCCGGTTACCCGGCTCACATCTGTCAGGCGATCCTCAATCATTGAACGGGTTGGCGGGTCGCAGCCTTCGGCTTCACAATTCAGAGCCGCAGCAGTGACAGCAAATCTCAACATCGTCTCAAGGGATTGGGGCGGGAGGGTCCGCACAGCATCGCGCGTATTGATCCTGCGTCCAGCCAGCCAGGTCAGGACCGCACCTGTAAGCGTATCTCCGGCACCGACAGTGTCGTGGATATGACGGGGCCTGACATTGACACTGATCGCCCCTTCGGCTGTCATGGCCTGCGCACCCTCGCTGTCCCGGGTCACGATGACCATGTCAATCCCATCGGCGATGGCACTGGCGGCAAACGCTTCGGCGTCCGATTCCGGGCTGAGATAGTCAATATCCTCGACACTGAGTTTCAGGATTGATGTATGGGAACACAGTGCCCTGATCCGGTCGAGCCAGTTTCTGCGATCACCAATCAGGCTGCTGCGAACATTAGGGTCAAGCGAGACAATCCCGTGCGGCAGGTGCCGCCGGGTCAGTTCCAGAATCCGGTCTCCGGCACCTTCGGGGATCAGTGATATCGAGCCGACATGGAGGATGGATCGTTGTCCATCATGCGGAATGCGGGGAGTCATGGCCTGGTTGGTCGTGCCCTCGTTATGGAACGCATAGCGGGGGCAGCCGGAAGAGAGGTCAACAAAGGCAAGCGTTGACAGGCGATCGCTGCGCTCGACATGGCGACAGTCAACCCGGTTTGCCACAAGGTGATCGTGGAGCATCTCACCGAAAAAGTCAGTTGAGATCTCACCGACAAACCGGGGCGCGCCGCCCGCTCTGGCCGCAGCCACGGCGACATTGTAGGGCGAGCCGCCGGGTTTGGGGACATAACCGTTCTGACCACGGGCGGTCCGGACCGGCACAAAATCGATCAGCGCCTCACCGCAGATGTGAATCGGATCAGGAGCGCTCGGGGAGGTCATGATTCGCCGATGATCCGGTTGGATTGCTGCTGTCGGTCAAGCATTGTCCGGACGGCATCGACCAGATCACCGGTTGCGACCTCAACCTGCCAGTCGCGGGCCTTCCATTCTTCCTTCGTTGCGGATTGGGCAATGCACCGCCCCTGCTGCAGATCCTTGAGCAGAAGGACATCGCGGACTCGTTCATCATCCCCCTGAATCACGGCAACCGGGCAATTCCGCTGATCGGCATATTTCAATTGTTTGCCGAAATTCCTGGCATTGCCGAGATAGAGCTCGGCCCGGATGCCATGCGAGCGCAACGCGGTCACGAGATGCTGGTAGTCTGCGAGACGGTGGCGGTCCATCACCGTGACAAGCACGGGACCGGTGGGGGTCTTCTCCTGCGGCTTGAGATTGGCAAGTCCGAGGAGAAGACGCTCGATTCCGACCGAAATGCCGGTGGCTGGAACATCGTGCCCTGTGAATCGTCGGACACGACAATCAAAACGACACCAGCCCACCGCCGACAACGGAACCGAGGCGCGCGCCGCCGGGGGTGGTCTTGAGTTCGGCCTCGACAATGAAGCCCGTATAATAGCCGAGACCCCTGACAACCGTCATGTCCGGACGGCATTCTGTTGCGCCGGGGTGGCTGGCGGCAAGGAAATCAAACAGTTGCTCAAGCTCATAGATTCCTGCAGACCCCGCATCATTGTCACCGATAAGGTGCCGCAGATCAGCGAAGAGCGTATCCGTTGACTCGAGTTGGAGGAAGCCTGTGATCAGGTCGATCTGGCCTGCGCTGAGGGCAGCCCCCCTGGTAAAGTCGCCGCTGCTGTCCCGTCGTCCATCTCCAAGCAACTGCCGGACAGAGTCAAGACCGAGCCGGTCGAGCTTGTCGATGGCCCGGAGAGCAATCCCGTACTGCGCGGTCGCGTGATCCCGGTCAAGGCCGGCGGTCTGCAGAACGCCATCAAGGACCTTCCTGTTGTTGAGACGGAGCGTGTAGAGCCCGCGCTCAATGCCGAGGGATTCAAGGATATCCATTGCCAGTATGCACATCTCCCCATCGGCGGCCGGTGAGGCGGACCCAACTGTATCGGCATCACATTGAATGAATTGCCGAAAGCGACCGGGGCCGGGTTTTTCATTGCGCCACACCGGATCGATGGCGTAGCGGCGGTAGGGAGCCGGCAGGGTGTTGCGGTGCATGGCGGCCAGCCGGGCGAGGGGCGCGGTCAGGTCGTAGCGCAGTGCCAGCCATTGTTCATTTTCCTGCCAGGCAAAGACGCCATCATTCGGTCGATCCCTGTCCGGGAGAAACCTGCCAAGCGCATCAAGATATTCGATGGCCGGTGATTGCAGCCGATCAAAGCCATAGCGATGGAAAGTGGCTGCAATGGTCTGCAGGAGGGCATCCCGCTGTTCAACGTCACCACCGAAGGAATCATGAAACCCGGGCGGCAGCCGGGCCGGGACGCGCCCGGAGCGGGTTTTCCCGGTCGATTTTCGGGTCATGGCTTTCCTGATCGCATGGGAGGTGGAGCAACTGGCATCATGAGACACTTATATTGACAACGCCGTCGGTCTTCCTGATCGCTTCCCGGGTTGCCCGGCAGACCTGAAACCGTTGCGGCACCTCGATTTCAACCTGATTGTTCATGCCCTCATAGACGGGGCAGAACCGAAGGGTGATATCAAGATCCGGTTTGGCGGAATCAGCCTTCCGGCCCAGGAGAGTCAGAATCCGGGCAGGGACCGTTGCGACATTGTAATAGATCCCGATGGTTTTGTGAGGCAGGGCCGCGGGGCGCTGTGAGAGGGGTCGGATAAGGGAGGCATTGACCATCAACCGGTCATTGTGTTCCTTGACATTCAGAAACGCTGACACGCAGATGTTTTCAGTCAGCTGCATGGGCGTGTCCTCAAGGTCCTGGGGAAAGACAAAACACTCGATCTCATCCGTCTGATCAGCCAATTTGACAATCGCCATGCGTTTGTTGGTCTTCGACTGGCGATGCTTGACACTTGCAAGCACGCCGGCGACCTTGAGGGAAAAGGACTTCTCAAGGGCATCGGGACCCTTCCTTGTGATGGCCGTTACTTCGGCGATGCTGTGGCATTTCAGCGCTTTACGCGCTGCCTGATAGTCATCAAGTGGATGGCCGGTGATATACATGCCCAGGACATGGATTTCATTGGCCAGTCGTTCCGAAGGAGACCAGTCATCGACCGCAAGGAGTTCGGGTTGACTTAATACCTCATCATCCGAATCAAAGAGTGAATCCTTGTGAAATCGATCCTGTTCCACCGCATTCTTGCGATAGGCAAAGAGGCGGTCAATTGAAGCGTAGACAGCCTGTCTGTTCGGGCTGAGCGCGTCAAAAACCCCGGCCAGAACCATCTGCTCAACGGCACCCCGATTCATGAACTGCAGGTCCGCCCGTCGGGCAAAATCAAATATGTCTGCAAAGGGTGTCTCGCCCCGGGCCTCGACAATCGCCCGTGCAACTTCGGTTCCGACGCCCTTGATCGCATCAAGGGCATAGTGAATGACCTTCCCCTCAGCACGGAAACCGACGACGGAGCGATTGATGCACGGCGGTTCCAGATCAATGCCCAACCGATTCAGCTCGCGCGCATAGGTCGTGATTTTATCCGTGAGTTCACGCTCATTGGTCATGGCCGAAGCCATGAATGCAGCCGGGTGCTTGCACTTCAGATAGGCGGTCTGGTAACTCGTCGCCGCATAACCGGCAGCATGGGCCTTGTTGAAGCCGTACTCGGCAAATTTTTCCAGCAATTTCCAGACATTTTCCGCAACTCTGGCACTGACGCCCTTCTCCCTGGCACCATCGATAAAGCGGGGTTTCTCCCGTGCCATTTCCGCCGGAAGCTTCTTGCCCATGGCCTTGCGCAGGATGTCTGCATGACCCCGTGTATACCCGGCCATCCTGCGGGCGATTTCCATGACCTGTTCCTGGTAAACGATGATCCCGTTGGTTTCATCAAGCAGATCGTCAATGAGGGGGTGATACCGCTTGGAGCGTTTCTCGCCGTTCTTGACCTGGCAGTAGTCGGGTATGTTTGCCATCGGGCCCGGACGATACAGGGCCAGCAGCGCGATAATATCCTCAATCCTGTTCGGTTTCATCATGCGCAGGGAGTCGACCATGCCACCGCTTTCAACCTGGAACACGCCCAGAGTATACCCGGAAGCATAGAGCGCAAAGACCTCCGGGTCATCGTATCCGATCGTGTCAAGATCAATTTCAATGCCATCCTCACGGAGTGTGGTCAGCGTATGATTGATGGCTGTCAGGGTTTGCAGTCCCAGAAAGTCCATCTTGACCAGACCGGCCTTCTCCGTCCATTTCATGTCAAACTGCGTGGTGGGCATTTGCTCCGGGTCATCATTCTGCAGGGGCAGGATCTGTTGCAGCGGCTGGTTGCCAATCACCACTCCGGCCGGGTGACGTGATGTGTTCCGGGGCAGACCTTCAACCTTGTCAATATGATTGAAGAGATCCCGGATATCCGCGCTTGACCGGACTTCCTCCGCAAGAACTGGATTGGCATCAATCTGATCGCGCAACCGGCGGGTCGGATCGACCTCATCGCTCAGAGCGACCAGTTTGCCGCGCGGAATCCGGAGGATGCGCCCCAGATCACGGATGCCGGCTTTCGCACCAAGAGTCCCGAATGTGATGATCTGGGCCACGCGCTCAGAGCCGTATTTCTGGCAGACATAGTCAACCACCCGGCCCCGGCTCTCCTGACAGAAGTCAATATCAAAATCAGGCGCTGAATCACGTTCCGGATTCAGGAAACGCTCAAAAAGCAGCGAGTAGCGGACCGGGTCGAGATTGGTGATACGCAATGCAAAGGCAACCAGCGATCCCACTCCGGAACCACGACCCGGTCCAACCGGAATGTCCTGTTCCTTGGCCCAGACAACAAAGTCATGAACGATCAGATAGTAGCCGGAAAATCCCTTTTGGCGAATGACATCAAGCTCATAATGCAGGCGTTTTTCATAGTCTTCGCGCGTTGCTGCCATGTCCTGCGTCTCAAGACGCCATGCGAGACCCTTTTCGGCAAAGCGGCGCAAATCCTCATCCTCATCATCGGAGAATTTCGGCAGCATGGCATTCCGCGCACTGGTGTTGAACTGGCACCGCCGGGCGATTTCGCAGGTGTTCTCGATGGCCTCGGGCAGGTCTGCAAACAGTTCGGTCATCTCGGCCGGTGTCTTCAGG
>JAPOSK010000139.1 GCA_026709725.1 Paracoccaceae bacterium
TTGGCCATATCTTCAGCCAGACGGGCAATGTCGGTACGGTACTCAGCCTGCATCGTCTTCATGCGTTCCTCCAGTCGGGCAAGACGCTCGGGCAGGGCATTCATCGATTCGTCTGTCATGCATGTCCATCCACCTGCGATACCCCGTGAAAGACTGAAAGCGATTGCTGTTCAGGCCAGCGCATGGATCAGGAAAGCCACAGGCCAAGGACCGCGACGGCAAGGCCGATCATGCCGGCGATGGCCAGAAGCAGCCGTGTCTCACGCTTGGCCATATCTTCAGCCAGACGGGCAATGTCGGTACGGTACTCAGCCTGCATCGTCTTCATGCGTTCCTCCAGTCGGGCAAGACGCTCGGGCAGGGCATTCATCGATTCGTCTGTCATGCATGTCCATTAGCCCGGAATCTGTTGTTGGTCAAGATTCATTCTGCGGCTGCACTGGATGAGGCACTGTTGTGGATCTGCACGGGACGGTCCGGTACCGGTCGCACTGCCGAGCTGATATTTGAAGCATATCGCCTGGGTACGGCTCGAATTTGTGAGAGCAAGCCTGCACTGTATGCGGCTTGATGTCTGCACACGGTGCGGCATCCCCAGCGGCAGGGCCCGGTTGCAGGCGGCTGCCGGATGAACAACCGGGCTGCGGGCGTCTTCCGCTGGCGTACAGCGGCGTGAACCACAAATCCGGGCCGTGCTCATGTCGCCCCGGCACATATTGACATCCCGGCCTGGCCGGGTTTTGCGTGATCAGCCGGTCGCTTGAATCCGGACCCCTGAACACGCATTCCTGATTACCGGGGGCGTGTCCTGATGCCCTCGATGCATGGCACCGGACATCTCTGCGACGATCACAACGATCCGGACCGTCGCTGCAAGTCTGCATTGCATGACTGTTTTGCCATCCGGATGCCATGGCGCTGAAACGTTCTTCACAACCACGGCCTGTCGCCTGATTTGAGCCTTTGCAGTCGCCCTGGCTCCCATCCGGCAGCGGCGGTGCGGGCCCTGCCTTCATGCGGTGTCTGCCATGAAAATCCATGAACATGATGAGTCAATGCACTGTTCGCCCCGACCCTCAAGCCGGGATCGATGGAGACAATGAGTCCCCGGAGGCGCAGGGACCGCTGCCCCGGATGTCTGTGCAGGTCGCAGCCGCCTTTGCATTCAGGGCGGGAAAATCCGCTTGGGTTCATTATGTTTGACATCATCGGGCAATGAGATTAACTGCACTTGCAAAGACCGATGGGTTTGGTTATTTGCCGTTATCTCAAATTTTATGGGCGCATGTCAGGCGATATGCGTCTTTGCTGTGATGCGTGGTAGCAGTGGGTTTTGATATGTCTGTTGAAACTGTGCGCCGTGAGACCAGTGACGATACCGGTTTCAAGTGGTATACCGTCAGCGTCATGACGCGGCATGAGAAGACCGTTGCCCGGCAAATCCTGGATGAGGCAGCCAGGGTAAAACTCAGGGATATGTTTGAGCGGATCATTGTTCCGACCGAGACGGTGATTGAGGTGCGGCGGGGACAGAAGATCCCCCGGGAGCGGATTTTCATGCCCGGCTATATTCTGGTCAAGATGAAGATGAGCGACCAGACCTACCGTCTGGTCAAGGATATCCGGCGGGTGTCGGGATTTTTGGGGGGTGATGATTATGCGTCACCTCTGCCTGAAAGTGAGGTTGAGGTCATCATTAATCGAACCGAAACCGGTCGGACGGCACCGCGGGCCCTGATCAGTTTTGAGGTTGGTGATGCTGTCGCTGTAACGGATGGTCCGTTTGAAGGCTGGAACGGGGTTGTTGACGAAGTTGACAATGACCGACGCCGTGTTGTGATCGGGGTGTCGATCTTTGGACGAATGACCCAGACCGAATTCAGTTTTGACCAGATTACCAAGGAAGCATGATGAGGGGTTGAGACCCTGATGAAGGGTTGAGACTCCTGGGGGACAGGAAGGACGCATGGCGAAGAAAGTTGAAGGAACCATCAAGCTTCAGGTGCCGGCAAGGCAGGCCAATCCGGCCCCACCGATCGGCCCGGCCCTGGGTCAGCGTGGCCTGAATATCAGTGAGTTCTGCAAGGTTTTCAATGCGAAGACAGAGGAGATGGAAGCCGGGATTCCATTGCCAACGGTTGTCACATTCTATGCTGACAAGTCATTCACGCTGGAAATCAAAACGGCACCGGCATCATTTTATCTGCGAAGGGCCGCAGGGCTGGAAAAGGGGTCGGGAGAACCGGGACGCGAGGTTGTCGGTTCGGTGACGAGAAACCAGGTTCGCGAGATCGCCGAAATGAAAATGGTCGATCTCAATACCGATGATGTCAATGCCGCCATGAATATCGTGCTTGGTTCGGCACGATCAATGGGGATCGAAGTCAAGGGATAGTCGATGGCGCGAAGTGGAAAACGCATCAGGGCCGCGCGTGAAAGGATGGCCGTGAAGGGATCGCAGTCCGTGGAGCGGGCGATCCGTCTGATCAAGGACAATGCTGCGGTAAGGTTCGATGAGACAGTTGATATTGCTGTGCAGCTGGGGATTGACCCCCGGCATTCTGATCAGATGGTTCGGGGGACAGTCCAGCTGCCGAACGGAACCGGACGCTCGGTACGCGTTGCCGTCTTTGCCCGTGGCGAAAAAGCTGAAGAAGCCAAAGCTGCCGGTGCCGATATTGTCGGCGCTGAGGATCTCATGGAGAAAGTGCAGGGTGGGGCCATTGACTTTGACCGCTGCATCGCCACGCCGGACATGATGCCGATTGTTGGCCGGCTTGGCAAGATTCTGGGTCCACGCGGTCTTATGCCCAATCCCAAGGTCGGGACTGTCACGCCGGATGTGGCCCAGGCCATTGAGAATGCCAAGGGTGGTCAGGTTGAATTCCGGGCCGAGAAGGAGGGTGTTGTGCATGCCGGTATCGGCAAGGTGTCTTTCGATGTGGACAAGCTGGTGGAGAATGTGACGAGTTTTGTCGGTGCGATCAATCGTGCCAAGCCAAGTGGGGTGAAGGGAAAATATCTCAATGCGGTTTCCCTGAGCTCAACCATGGGCCCCGGTGTGTCTGTGGACATCGGATCACTGACACGCGGTTGATTGAATCAGGGCCCGGATCGGGATGAGCAAGAGATTTGCCGGTGTGATGCCGGTGATGTGCGGGCAGTCTTCGGGGCTGTCCATTCTGTCCAAGACGGTGGGTTGTCCGGGTCAGAGGACCCGGGTGGAAATCCTGCCTGAGAGGGGAAAATGGCTTTGCTTCAAGTGGATGCACTTGATGGAGACTGTTCTGCCCATAAGTCGCGGACTTGTGTTTGCCGGGTCGAGTGACCCGGTTGTGTTGGAGCGGAGAGGACAGCCTCTCCATTCGTTTGGAGCATAATTGTGGACAGGGCACGCAAGGAACAGATTGTCTCTGAGCTGGGCCAGATTTTTGAATGGGCTGGTGTTGTTGTTGTCGCCAGGTACAGCGGCATGACCGTTGAAAACATGGAGGACTTTCGGAGCCAGATGCGCGAAGCCGGTGGTTTTGTGCGTGTTGCAAAGAATCGACTCGCCCGGATTGCTCTCAAGGATTCCAGATACGAGGATATGTCAAATCTGATGACGGGGATGACAGTTCTTGCCTATTCGGAAGATCCTGTGACCGCAGCCAAGGTTGCTGACGCTTACGCCAGGAAGAACAGGAAGCTGGAACTTGTCGGGGGTTCGCTTGATGGATCAACCCTTGATGCGGCAGGCGTGAAGCGCGTTGCGAAACTCCCATCCCGGGAGGAGCTGATCGCCTCGCTTGTGGGGTGCATTCTTGCACCGGCGGCAGGTCTGGCAAGTGCGGTGGGAGCACCGGCATCCGGTGTCGCCTCACTTCTTGAGTCAATTGAAGAGAAAGCGGCCTGACTTCAGTGCCAACTGGGGGTTGCCGACCCTGTCACAATAACGTGGAGTAAATTACAATGGCGGATTTGAACAAACTGGCCGAAGAGATTGTTGGCCTGACGCTGCTTGAGGCGCAGGAACTCAAGGGAATTCTGAAAGACCAGTACGGGATTGAGCCGGCAGCCGGTGCGACAGTTGTTGCTGCCGGACCCGCTGATGGTGGTGGTGATGCTGAGGCGGTTGAAGAGCAGACCGAATTTGCTGTCATCATGCAGGAAACCGGTGACCAGAAAGTCCAGGTTATTAGGGAAATCCGGGCCCTGACCGGTCTCGGTCTCAAGGAGGCCAAAGCGGCTGCCGAAGGGATTGGGAAGCCGATCAAGGAAGGGGTTTCCAAAGAGGAGGCCAATGAGATGAAAACAAAGATCGAAGCGGCAGGTGCAAAGGTCGAAATCAAGTAGTCCGATCGCCTTTGAGGGTTCAGGACGAGGCTGACAGGATACAGGGCGATGCCGGGCAGATCTGCCCGGCATCGCATATGTCCGGTCATGCCAATGAGATCATCGCCGGGCTGTCAGGGAACAGTCCGGCAAGGCAGAGTTGGATGCCGCCGCCGGGTCAGGTCACCGGCTGGCGACAATGTGTCGGAGAGACGTCAAGCATGAGTGCAGCCACTGTTCACAGAAACCGCTACCGCAGGTCCTATCAACGCATTCGGGAAGTTGTGGACATGCCGAATCTGATCGAGATCCAATTGGACTCATATGCCAAGTTCATCCACTCAGGTGACGTTGTCGGCTCCGGCAGGCATGAGGATGGTGTGGGTCTTCACGGCGTTTTTCAGTCTGTGTTCCCAATCAAGGATTTCAACGGTGCAGCGGAATTGGAATATGTCCGGTATGAAATTGATGAACCCGGTTTTGATGTCAACGAGTGTTTGCAGCGGGATATGACCTATGCCGCACCCCTCAGGGTGCATCTGCGTCTGATTGTCTTCGATGTGAAGGACGACAGCAACAGGGAAGTCAAGAACATCAAGGAAAGCAGCGTTTATATCGGTGAGATTCCCCTGATGACCGAGAAGGGGACCTTCATTGTCAATGGTGCCGAGCGCGTGGTGGTCTCCCAGATGCACAGATCCCCCGGGGTTTATTTCAGCGAGGAAACCCACTCATCGGGGCGCAATCTCTTCAACTGCCGCATCCTCCCAAGTCGTGGCGCCTGGATTGACTTCGAGTTTGACATTCGGAAATACAAGTCAATCGGCGAAGTGGAGACGGTCAACATCCAGATTGATCGGAAACGAAAAGTTCCTGTCACTTCTATGCTTTTTGCCATGGGGATGGATCAGGGAGCC
>JAPOSK010000414.1 GCA_026709725.1 Paracoccaceae bacterium
GTTCAAGTAAATCAGTTTGTTACAACAAACTTTGCCAGATATTTCATTGATACTTCAAGTGCTTGGATATCATCGGGTATTTTGATTCCTGTCAACTTAAGTATATAATCCCTATTGATAACAGGTGATCCGCCAAAATCGCATTCA
This sequence comes from Paracoccaceae bacterium, assembly GCA_026709725.1. Lineage (GTDB taxonomy): Bacteria > Pseudomonadota > Alphaproteobacteria > Rhodobacterales > Rhodobacteraceae > MPNP01. The sequence goes on from JAPOSK010000414.1 coordinate 148, forward strand.
CCCCCGATCAGCGATCCGGCGATGCATCGGCCCCGTTTCCCGAATGTTTCGCAGCAGCACCGATCCATGCCGCCTCCCGGGCCCGCGCCAAAAGGCTCCGCCTGGCACGGGCGGCCCGATTCGGCCGAATCGGGCCGGGAGCCAGGGTGCGTCAGGAGATGTCATGAAAAGTCAGCCATGGGAGAATCACTCCCCTTGCGGGATGCCCAGGTTGATGTCCCCGTTAGAACCAAATAAAGAGGTTATAATCATTCCGCTGAAAGATGTTTAAATCCAACTCGAAGGTGACAAATACTTTGTGTGAGGTGAAGTGGTTATGCCTTACTATCTGATATCAGAATTGGGAATTCTGTTCTGCTTTATTGTCTTTCTTGGTGTAATTGTCTGGAAACTGAGCGGGTGGAAAACGAAGATTGATGTAACCATGACCGAGCAAATCCCTGAACTCAAGAAGCGAGTTAAAGAAGGATTTGAAGAGATCAACAACAGGTTTGAAGAGATCAACAACAGGTTTGAAGAGATCAACAACAGGTTTGAAGAGATCAACAACAGGTTTGAAGAGATCAACAACAGGTTTGAAGAGATCAACAACAGGTTTGAAGAGATCAACAACAGGTTTGAGCAAGTAACAAGGAGATTTGAAGATGTCGCAAGGAGATTTGAGCAAGTAACAACGAGAATCGATAATCTATCGAGACGAATCGATTTTCTGTCTCTTCCGAAGACGACAGAAGCGCAAAGCCCGATAAAGTTAAATGACCTTGGAAAAAAGATATCAACGGAACATGAAGTCAGGAAGTGGGTTGAATCGGCACACGGTCAGAGCCTGATAGAGGAATTAGTGAAGTCGGGAGTCGAAGAGGAGTATGAAATATTTGAGAACTGCTACAATTATGTTCGCAATCTTGACGAAACCGATGGAGATTTTCGTCGCAAGACATCCGCTGCGGCCTACAACAGCGGCACAAGCCAGCCTGAAGTGCTCAAGGTCTATCAGATTGAATTGCGGGATTGGGTTTTGAAAAGATTAAACCAAGCACCCAGTCCGTAACTCCCGTACGCTGGCCGCTTTCTTTCTAGATGGGCGGCAAGGGAAGACCCCTTCATCTGCATAGTTGAAGAACTGCACCGAAACATTCTGATCGGGGAATGAGTATCCGTATGTGCAGCAAAGGATTCATGGGCTTCCGTTTGGGGATTATATACTTAAGTGACAGAAAATTAAAGAAGCTCATAAGAATCAGTACTTTAATTTTCAACTGCTATGTATAGGTTCAAATGGTTTATGTTATTGATTAAATGAGATAAATTAAGAAAACTGTCACTTAAGTATATAATCCCCTTCCGTTTCCGATAGCACATGGTAGAAATGCATGTCAGCCAGAATGTCCGCCCCATACCTGATTGCGCTTCTTGTTGCAGGTGCCATGACGCTGGCAGGCTGTAATCACACAATGCAGGAGGGCAAGATCCGATCATACAACGGGCTTGAGGTCACACATATCATCGTCGACAAGTCTGATCGCAACCTGCGCCTTTATCACCATGATCGGGTCCTGAAGTCCTTCCCTGTCCATCTCGGATCAAATCCAAGGGGTCACAAGGAATTTATGGGTGACGGCCGAACACCGGAGGGGTGGTACCGGATTGACAGAAAGAACTCCAACAGCAGTTTCCATCTCAGCCTTGGGATTTCCTACCCCGACCCGCTTGACACCCAAAGGGCGCGGGCACGGGGCAGGAGCCCCGGCGGCGATATCTTCATCCACGGCAAACCCAACGACGGTCGCACTGTGGGCCGGGACTGGACCGCAGGCTGCATTGCCGTGACGAACGGTCAGATTGAGACGATTTATTCAATGGTCGAAATCAACACCCCAATCCTGATCAGGGCCTGACATCTCCCGCGCGGAATGACAGCCGCCCACCGGTTCGGGTGGGCGGGAATGCCCGGTCCTGGTCGCAGGGCACTCTCCATGACAGTCGCCCGGAAACCGATTATCGATCAGTCGGGCAGGATCCCTGACCTGTCGTTGCGGTGGATGCGATGAACACGGACGCCGGACATCTGCCGGGATACGCAAATCAAGAAATGCATTGACTTCGACGGGGTTGGTTTCAGTGTGTGTCGCACCGCATGACTCTTTGATCAAAAGACCAGATTCAGCATCGAAATGGAGACGATGAGAAAAAGGATGGTCATGATGATGCCGGATTTGACGAAGTCGATCACACGGTAGCCGCCGGGGCCCATGACGAGGGCATTGACCTGGTGGGTGGGGATAAGAAAGGAGTTGGAGGTGGAGATGGCGACGGTGAGGGCAAAGAGGGCTGGATTGCCACCAGCAGAGAGGGCGATGGAGACGGCCAGGGGGACAAGGAGAACTGTGGCACCGACATTGGACATCACAAGGGTGAAAAATGTGGCCAGAAGAGCGATGCCGGCCTGCAGCGACCACAGCGGCCAGCCATCAAGGAGGATGAGGATTTTCTGGGCCAGCCATTCAGCGGTTCCTGTATTCTGGACCGCAAGGCCGAGGGGAATCAGGCTGGCCAGAAGAAACACCGTATTCCAGCTGATGGCATGGTAGGCTTCGTCGATGGTGAGAACACGCGTGAGAAGCATGCCGGCCGCACCGGTGAGGAGGCAGAGGGAAAGGAGCGCATCGGTGAAGAGGATCATCCCGAGAGAGACAGCAAGGAAGAGGATGGCCCAGCCGACCTTTTTGGGGCGGAGTTCTTCCTGGGGGAACTCCGAGGTGACAATGACAAGATCACGATTGTGCTTATGGCTGGCAAGAACGGTCCATTGGGTCTGGACCACGAGTGAATCACCGGCCTGAAAGGGAATGGCTCCCAGGATGGATGCCTTGTGGTCCTTGGTCTCGACATAGCTGAGCGCTTCCTGGCCACGGTGAATGGCAAGGAGGTTCAGGCCGAAGTTTTTGCGCAGATTAACCTCGCGGGCGGTGGTCCCGATAAGGCGGGAGTTGGGCGGGATGACGATCTCGGCGATCCCGGACTTGTCAACCTCGAAATCGCTGCGAAAGATATGCATCTCATGGTCGATGAGGAAGTTGAAATCATTGGCAAAGTCCTCAATGACCTGCTTGTGTCCAAGAACAGCAAGACGGGATGGGGTCTCGATGATCACATCCACAGCAGGTGAGAGCCACTTCTTTCCGTCGTGATAGATTCCGATCACATAGAGATGGAAAGCCTCCATCAGGTCGGCAATGCGTTCGCCATAAAGGGGGTGGTTGTCGGGAATGACAATCTCGTAGATATCGGCGTCAACCCCATAGAGTGACTTGACGTATTCCTTCATTGACTGGGCCGTTGTGGCCTCTTCACGAATCTGGGTGTCGGGCAGGACCCAGCGTCCACAGAGCATGAAATAGACAATCCCGGTCAAAACGAGAGCGATGCCGACCGGGGTGACGGAAAAGAGATGAAACTGCTCCATCGCCTGGTCAGGGGGGAGGCTGCGATTGGCGGAGATGATCAGGTCATTCAGGAGAATCAGGGGTGAGGATCCCACCATTGTCATTGTGCCCCCCAGGATTGCACAGAATCCCATCGGCATCAGCAGTCGGCTCAGCGGGACGCCGGCTCGCACGGAAATCCGGCTGACGACAGGCAGGAACAGCGCAGCTGCACCAACATTCTGCATGAAACTGGAGATCACGCCAACGGTGCTTGAGATGATCGGAATGATCCGCTTCTCGGAGGAGCCGCCGATTCGGAGGATGGCACTGGCCAGACTGCTCATCAGGCCGGTCCTGTCCAGTCCGGAGCCAAGAATCATCACAGCGATGATCGAGATGACGGCGTTGGAGGAAAACCCGGTAAAGAGTGTGTTGACATCGGCCACATTGCCAAGACCCGGCGCATAGCTCAGGATGCCGAGAAAAACCATAATCGTAATGGCGGCGACATCAACCCGCACGATTTCAGAGACAAACAGAAAAATTGCAAATGCCAGGACGCACAGGATGACGATCATCTCAAAGGTCAAGGTAAGGGTTGGCATGAAAACCCCGGTACGGTGGCAGGATCCGAACCCGAACCCCTCTGCGTTATTGACAGGATGAATAAATTTCTTGAAAAAAAATACAAGGAAGCCGTAGACGGCATTTCTGCTGCAGTGCAGAATTGGACATCATGCGGGACTGCAACGCACAGGTTTGATTGACCCGGTCGCTCTGATGATGATCCGAGGGGGAAGAGAGCGGAGATCACCAGCGGGAAACCACAAAGCGGAGTTGTCATGACTGCACGATCCACCACCACAATTACACTTGGCGCTGACAATCCGACCGTTGAGGTCAGATCCATGCATTACGGCCTCTCCGAAGCAGACCTCGTCATGCATGCCGTACGGAATGGTGAGGGTATGCAAACTGCATCCGGTGCGCTCCGCGTCACCACCGGTGCGCACACAGGACGCTCAGCAAAAGACAAGTACATTGTCGACAGATCAGGTATCACAGATGCCATCTGGTGGGACGGCAACCAGCGACTTGCCCCCGATGCATACGAAATCCTCCTGGATGATGTGATCCGAACCCTCGCTGGCACAACGGTCTATGTCCAGGATGTGAATGCCCGAACAGGGGCGGATGAATTCCTGCATGTGCGCATGATCAACAGCCTGGCCTGGCACGCACTCTTCATCCGCAATCTGCTGATTTCCGGCCCGCCCCATCACACGCTCGGGGACTGCCCCGAATTGACCGTCATCAATCTGCCGGAGTTCACGGCCGACCCCGACCGCCATCAGTGCCGGTCCGGGACGATCATTGCGCTCGATATCGCCCGATCTCTTATTCTGATCTGTGGAACTGCCTATGGTGGGGAGAACAAGAAGTCGGTCTTTTCCTATCTCAACTACCTGCTGCCGGCACGGAAAATCTTCCCCATGCATTGCTCGGCCAGCTATCCCACAGGTCATCCCGAAGCACCGTGCCTGTTTTTCGGCCTCTCGGGCACTGGAAAAACAACGCTGTCAACGGATGAGAGCCTCACGCTTGTCGGCGACGATGAG
>JAPOSK010000547.1:0-935 GCA_026709725.1 Paracoccaceae bacterium
CTCCGGGGCAAAAGTCGCTGTCGCTGTCACGGACGGCGCTCTCGGCGCTTCTGGGCGGGATCGACATCACCGTCCGGCACCACGCCACCGCAAGCGCTATTGCTTGCCTGTAGCGGCCTGAAGCCTGTGACCCTTGCCACGTCGGAGGTCATCGGCTCTTCGGCGAAGAGCGTCTTCCACCGCCTCGGCGTCAGTTCGTCGACCCGTCTGGCCGGGTGGCTGTTGATGCGCAGCAGGACATCGGTGAGCCAGACGCGGGGATCGATGCCCTGCATGCGGCAGGTGGCGAGCAGGCCGTTGATGATCCCGACGTTTTCGGCGCCGAGTTCGGTCCAGGCGAACAGCCAGTTGCGCTGGCCGAGCTTGGGGTTTCTGATCCTGTTCTCGACCAGGTTGGTGTCCGGGGGCACAGCGAGGAACACCTCCAGCGTGGCCCTTCGCTCGACGGCGTAGGCGATCGCCTTGCGGATCGGGTGCTTCGGCGTCAGCGCCGGATCCTCCAGCAACCAGTCCCGGAACGCCTTGACAGCCGCGCGCGACCGGGTCCGCCGCGCGATCAGCCGTTCGTCCGTCGGCGTGCCGTCGATCTCCTCCTTGATCCTGTATATCGCGCTGATCAGCGCCAGCGCCTCGCCGGCCATCAGCGGGTGGTTGTCCTTCTGCTCCCGGAAGTTGCGGCGGGTGTGGATCCAGCAGCCCTTATGCCGGACCGCGCCCCTGATCGCCTCGACACAAGCCTCGCAGGCACCGTAGCCGTCGCTCACAAGGGTTCCGGCATCCTCGCCGAGGAAAGCGCTCGCGTGCCGGTGCTGACGGTAGAGCGGCAGGTGCCAGAGGAACTTGTCGATGAGCAGGGCGGCGACGAAGGAGACATCGGCGCAGCCCTGCTCATCGACAAGTTCCTCTGGCACCTGCCGCTCTACCGTCAGCACCGG
>JAPOSK010000547.1:945-5192 GCA_026709725.1 Paracoccaceae bacterium
AACACGCCTTCGCGGGCAGGCGCGCACAAAAGGGCGCCGGTCTCGCGGATCTTCACCTTGACGTGGTGATGGCGGATGACCACGTGCTGGCATTCGATCGTGGCAAGCCGGCAGTGGACGCGCTCCGATATCACCTCGTAATCGTCCTCTGACAGTTCCTCGATCTCCGGCGGCGTCACGGTGATGTCGATCACCGGGGCCTTGGCGTTGAAGCGCAGCCCGGTGTCATTGACCGCATCGCCGCGCTGCCTGGTGCGGCCAGGCCCGCCACCGCGGCGGGCCGCCGTGTCGTCGCCATCCTCATTGCCGTCGTCGCCTTCGATCCATACCATGCCGCCATCGCTGCACCCCCGACGAATACGCCCCCGCAGCAGCTCAACAGGAAAGGCAGACTATGCTGTCAAACGGAAAATCAACTCGAAAACGCCATAGTTTAACCGCTTACCGTCGGCCTAGGTACACGCGGGGCTGAAGGACCATCCCGTTCCCCGTCACCCCGACCTCGGCGTCCCGGAGGAACGCTGTCGAGGGAGGCTTCTCCAAGTTGTCCCGACAAAGGCTCGGGAATGCGGTCTTCGACTCGCTTGACGCCTGTCTTGCAGCCATTGAGGGCGCCATCAACCACCACAAGGCCCACCACGCCCGTCCGTTCCGATGGAGCAGAAAGCCGGAGGACCGCGTCGAAGCGGGGAAGAGAGGACACCACAAGCTTCACGAAAGGGCACCAAATGAATCAAACCACCAGCGCCTGCTCCAAAATGACTAAAATGGCTATTTTGGAGCAAACACGCGTGAAGACTTTTTTAGTTCGAGACGCAAAGACCCGCTTCGAGTATATGATCGATACTGCTCGCCAAGAGCAAGTCTCCGTCGAAAAGCATGGCAGACCTGTTGTGGTTGTCTTCAGCGTTAAGGACTATGAGCGATTGGTCGACATCTCCCTGCATGAAGATGAAGAGCGCCGGAGCGAGGCACGATGACGAGAAAGTCAGCCTACCCGGTTGTTGATATCTTTGCAGGCCCTGGAGGGCTTGGAGAGGGTTTTTCATCACTGCTTAGGGGGAAGTCTGATGCGTGTTTTAGAAGTGTAATCTCAATTGAGGAGAATGAATTTGCACACAGGACATTGATGCTGAGGCATTTCCTGAAGCGCTTTAAGGGCAATGAACTGCCGGACGCCTATTATCGCTACCTCAGCGGTAGTATTTCGATTGATGAATTGTATGCGCTGTATCCGAGGGAGAAATCGCACGCCGATCAGTCGGCTATAAGGATTTCTATTGGCGCTGAAAATCGCGCACGGGTCCGCAAGATAATCGGCAGTAGACTTCAGAAGAAGAGCAAATGGGCGCTGGTAGGCGGGCCACCCTGCCAAGCGTATTCACTTGTCGGCAGATCACGCATGATGGGTGATCCTGAATTTGAAAGAGATGAGCGTCACTTTCTGTATCGCGAGTACTTTCGGATCATTGTTGATCACTGGCCGCCGGTTTTTGTGATGGAGAATGTTAAGGGCCTACTCTCAGCGCGCGTAAAAGGCGAACTTGTAATTAACCGCATAGTATCGGATCTTAGCGCACCCGAGGAAGCACTAGGCATGGCTTCAAACGGGCTAGGCTACAAACTGTATTCTCTTTCAGAGGACGAGCTTCCTGGGTTTGATGTCGATCCACGCCTCTTTCTCGTCCGCTCGGAGGAATACGGCGTCCCTCAGGCACGACACAGAATGTTCATCGTCGGTGTTCGGAATGATATCGATATTCGTCCAGAGAAGCTGAAACCGCATAAACCGCCAACACTGAAACAGATAATTGGCAATCTACCCAAGATTCGAAGTGGCATTTCGAAAGGTGCTGATAGTTTCGGCAAATGGTGGGCTGAAATCGAGTGCGTCGATCCCTTTCTGATCCATAAGGAGCTGAATGGTTATGAGTTTGCAGGCGAAATTGCGGAGCACATTGGAATTGATCTCTCTCAGCCACCAAAAGCACTTGAGAAGTCCTCGACGAGGTATCCAGCGCGCCCGCGGCTCCCGCACGATGTGCTTGACTGCATCTATGATCCCCGGCTGCCTGTTCTCGTTAGTCATGAGTCACGCTCACACATGCCTTCTGACCTGCGGCGTTATGCATTTGCAGCCTCGTTTGCGTCGGTAACTGGCAAGAGCCCAAAACTTGGCGATTTTCCAAGTAGTCTACTTCCAGACCATGCGAATGTTGAGGATGGCAGAGCCGGAAAGATGTTCTCGGATCGGTTCCGAGTTCAGCTTCCGGGGCAGCCGTCAACTACGGTAACATCACATATTTCAAAAGATGGGCACTACTTCATTCACTATGACCCAAAGCAGTGCCGAAGCCTGACTGTGAGAGAAGCAGCCCGACTTCAAACCTTTCCTGACAACTACCACTTCGAGGGTCCACGTACATCGCAATACCACCAGGTTGGCAACGCAGTGCCTCCCTATTTGGCTCGCCAGATCGCTGCGATAATTGCCGACGTCTTGGATCGAGCCGGTGAGGTTGCATGATGGTAGATCGAATTTCACCAGAGCATCGCAGTTGGAACATGTCCCGCATTCGAGGCAAGGAAACAAAACCGGAAGTCGTGCTGCGATCACTCATGCATCGTGCCGGTTTTCGCTATCGACTGTATGACAAGAAGCTTCCTGGAACACCGGACCTTATCCTGCCGAAGCACAATACTGCTATCTTCGTGAACGGCTGTTACTGGCACCGCCATGAAGGTTGCCAGAAGGCGACCACGCCGAAGTCAAATACTACTTTCTGGACAAAGAAGTTTGAAGAGACCGTCGAGCGTGATGTACGCAAGAAATCTGAACTGATAGAGAGCGGCTGGCGTGTCATTGTCATCTGGGAATGCGAGCTGGAGACCGATCCGGTCGGTCTTGTCGAAGGTCTGAGCAATCAGTTGGAAGGGGGGCGTGATGGCTAGAGAGCATCATCTGCCTCCAAGTGCATCATCCTTATCCGCATCAATGCGCGACCTTGGCTATTCGCTCGAAACCGCGATTGCTGATCTCGTTGACAACAGCATTTCTGCAGAAGCAACCAAGGTCGATATCTTCTGTGATCTGACCCAACAAAACCCGACGCTTGGCATCATCGACAATGGCCATGGGATGGATGAGGCAGGCATAATCGATGCCTTGCGGCACGGTTCGAAGAACCCTTCAGATATCCGTTCACCGAAGGACCTTGGTCGTTTCGGACTGGGACTTAAGACCGCCTCCTTCTCACAGTGTGAAAGACTTACTGTGATTAGTGACGATGGTGACGGGCTTCACGCAGCGGAATGGAACCTCGACACCGTTCATAAGAAAGATGACTGGCTGATCGCCATACTTGAACCTGAAGAGATCGCAGAACTTCCATTCCATGAGCTGATCACGGGCAAGGGAACAGCAGTCGTCTGGCGCAACCTTGATCGACTGTTTGAAGATGAGACTGGAGCCAAGCGCGACGAGATCGTCAACGAGAAGCTTGATGTTGTCGAAAGACATCTGTCGCTGGTCTTTCACCGATTTCTGAGTGGTGAAGTGCGTGGCCGGAAGAAACTCTCACTTTCGCTCAATGGTCATCCTATCGAGCCTTTCGATCCGTTCTGCCGGAAGAATTCAGCTACACAGATACTGCCGAAAGAGGTTGTCAGAATTGACGGTGTGGCGGTTCACATGCAGCCCTACATCCTTCCCCACCACAGCAAACTGAGCGCAAAAGAGTACGACTTCTATCAGAACCGCAGCGACTTCATCTCCAACCAAGGCGCCTATGTGTACCGGGGCGGACGGCTCATGGCCTGGGGCGACTGGTTCCGACTCATTGCCAAGGGTGAAGCCACAAAGCTGGCCCGTGTACAGATCGACTTTCCCAATAGTCTTGATGAGATGTGGACTATCGACATTAAGAAGTCGCGGGCGCACCCTCCAGCTCCGGTCAGAGCCCGGCTGCGCCAGATCATAGATGAAGTCTCGATACGCAGCACAACAGTGCATCGCGGCAGAGGGAAGAAGCTCTTCGATGAGATCAAAGCGCCAGTCTGGGAGCGATACGCCGATCAGGGTAACATCCGATATGCACTGAACAAGGAACATCTGTTGATCGAAGCGCTTCGCTCAGAACTGAGTGATGAGAATGATCGACGCCTCACGACGCTCATCGAAGCTATTTCATCATCGCTTCCGGTAGAGATGATCTACTCGGATTTCTCGACTCACCCGCGCGACATCC
>JAPOSK010000308.1 GCA_026709725.1 Paracoccaceae bacterium
GCGATCATTCCGGAGCCAGTCAAAATGACCTGAGTCAACGACGGCGCCGCCCATGGCATTCCCGTGTCCTGAAAGAAATTTGGTTGTCGAATGCACCACGATATCCGCACCATGCTCAATTGGCTGACAGAGCCATGGTGTGGCCATCGTGTTATCGACGATCAGAGGGATGCCAACAGTCCTGGCAATGGTCTTCATGGCGACGATATCGGTGACAACTCCGCCGGGATTGGCAATCGATTCGACAAAAAGCGCCTTGCATCTGGGGTGATTGACAGCCTCTTCAACCGCGGCAACATCATCCGTGTCAACAAATGTGCAATGCCAGCCAAACTTGCGGAAGGTTTTACCGAACTGGGTAATTGAGCCGCCGTAGAGCCGTGTGGAGGCGACAAGCCTGTCACCGGAATCCATCAATGGCAGCAGTGCAACCATCTGGGCTGCGTGCCCCGAAGCGGTGCAGGTCGTCCCCCGGCCACCCTCAAGGCTGGCAAGCCGTTCTTCGAGAACCGCAGTGGTTGGATTCGACAGGCGCGCATAAATGTTTCCAAAGGTTTGCAAATTGAAGAGAGACGCCGCATGGTCTGCATCATCAAAAACATAAGCGGTTGTCTGGAAGATTGGCGTTGACCGTGCACCCGTGACCGGATCGGGGGTTGCGCCCGCATGGATGGCCCGTGTGTCAAACCCGGGTTTCCGATCCACATTGGTGGCATCCACAGTTTCTGTCGCTGTTCGTCGACGCGACGAGATCACGCCGGAATTGATCCCGTGCCAGGACAGTTCCCGATGCAGTCGCGAGTATTCGATCTTCGGGCACCGGTTCATGACGACATGAATCCCGTTCGCTTCCGCCTGCCGGGCTGCGTCAGGATTGCTGACTCCGAGTTGCATCCAGACAACACGCGTCCGGTGTGCAATGGCGTCTTCCGTAACCGGGCCCGCGGCGGCAGAATTGCGGAAAATATCCACCATATCCACTGTCACCGGCAGATCGGCCAAACTGGCATAGACCCGCTCTCCCAGAATTGACGTCGCCTTGGTCGCCGGATTGACGGGATAGACCGTATACCCCTTGGTCTGAAGATATTTCATTGCAAAGTTTGAGGGTCGGGTCCAGTCCGGGCTGACCCCCACCATTGCGATGGTTCGCACACGGCTCAGGATAGCGCGAATATAGTCATCCGGATAGTCGCTGTGATCGCGCCATTCAGGAATTGCCAGTCCAGTCATATCTCCCCCGAATTGACCCGCATCCTTAATATGCCTTTGGTCAAGCCAGCATCTCTGCGGTCATGGTGTCAGACTCCTCGTTCAATTTCACATGCACGACCAGATCCTGACCATACCATCTCATGACAGATCCTTCACATCAACTGATCGGGTGTCTCTCACGGGTCAGGACGGGTTCGCCAAACTCTGCCGACGGTGCCTGTCAACCGATCTCGAATGGCATCCGGGCGTCTGTGCGCAACCCGCCAGACAGAATCAGGGTCTCTGTGCTGTGATCAGGGACAGTTGCTGTTCCCCGGCGGCAGGATCGTCGCAAAAAGACCGTTGACGGACACATCACCCCAGACGGAGCCGGAGGGTAAGGCCGCACCGACCCATGAGGAGGAATGTCTCAGTCATGGATGGATCGGCCACCGCATGAGTTGAGATTCTGTCGATATCAGGAATCACCAATCACGTTGATGTACTGACGACTCCTGAAACCCTTCCTGAACTCAACCGTTCCATGGATTTTGGCAAAGATTGTATGATCACGACCAATGCCTGTTCCCCTGCCCGGCCAGAACTTGTTGCCACGCTGCCGGACCAGAATATTGCCCGGATCAACGACCTCGCCGCCATATTTTTTAACGCCGAGACGCCGCCCGGCTGAATCGCGGCCATTCCGTGATGACCCGCCTGCTTTTTTGTGTGCCATGCCCCGCTCTCCTCACATATCTGTTCGAGATCACATCCGCGCTTCATCCGCCGGCTGCATCAGATGCCTCAATCTCATCTGACCGGATCAGGGTCTCCTGTCCGACACCCGGGATCGAGAGTCCCTCAACAGCAAACCGGACTGTGTAATTGCGATAGCCCCGCAGTGTCTTGGAAGAATGCTTTCGGCGACGCTTCTTGAAACTGATGCCTGCGTTACTGAGGGCATAATTGTAATTCAGGCTGGCTGTGGCACCTTCGAGATATGGGGTTCCGAATGCAACGGTGCGGGGTTCATGGTCATTATCCCCCTGCTTGAAGGCAAGCAGGAGTTCGGTCACTTCAAATGCTTCATCGGTTGGAATCTCATCAAGGGTTTCACAACGGATTTCAACATCATCGCCAACACGGACATAGTGCTGCTTTCCCGACAATCCGAGAACTGCTGCCAGATACCCCTTGGGGGCTGCCGCACCTCTCTCAGCGGTGACCGCCGGAGCATCCGCCGATGCCACCCCATCGGTGTCAGGATCCGTGATGGTGCTGCCGTCTTCGGCACTGCCGGAACCCCTGACGCCATCTGTACCCGCGCTTTCAGGATCCGGCGACTCCACCCTGCCAGAAGCGGACTCGATCTCATCTCTGCCGTTTTCCATCCTTCACACTCCAAACCGGGGCTGTCTCCGGCAAGCACTATTCCGGAACAACATTCCACAGACTCATATTTTCAGGGACCATTTCAGGCGGACACTCATTCACCATATTTGCCCCAAAGTCAAACCAGAAATTGAACAGGGGATGCCTGCGGGAGAGATTGCGGTCTACCAGCTCCGCTCGAATCGGTTTCGTAGATAGATGGCGAGCGCATTCATAAAGACCAGGAAGCCGAGCAGAACAAGGATGGCCGCCGATGTGCGACTGACAAAACCCCGTTCAGGACTGTCGGCCCAGATGAAGATTTGCGTTGGCAGGGCCGTTGCACTGTCGATCGGTGACATGGGAACTGATGTGATGAAAGCATTCATGCCGATGAGAAGGAGTGGCGCTGTCTCACCAAGAGCCTGGGCGAGACCGATGATTGTTCCAGTCAGAATTCCAGGCATGGCAAGCGGCAGAACATGACCGAAGACGACCTGCTGTCTGGAGGCGCCCACACCAAGAGCGGCTTCCCGGATTCCATCAGGAACCGCCTTCAGTGCAGCACGCGTGGCGATGATGATGGTGGGCATTGTCATGAGAGCCAGTGTCATGCCCCCAACCAGGGGTGCTGAGCGGGGCATGCCGAACCAGCCGAGAAATACTGCAAGGGCCAGGAGCCCGAAAACAACGGAAGGGACAGCTGCGAGGTTGTTGATGTTGACCTCGATAAGATCGCTTATGCGATTCCTCGGAGCGAACTCCTCCAGATAGATGGCCGCGCCAATGCCAATGGGGAAGGAGAGGAGGAAGCACACAAGCAGGGCCCAGAAAGAACCGATGATGGCACCCTTGAGTCCGGCGAGTTCGGGGAAGCGGCTGTCGGCGTTGAGGAACAGCGCCGCATTGAATGGCCTGCTGATCAGCCCGGCGGCGGTCAATGAATCAAAGTTGCTGATTTCCCGATCACTGAGCCGCCGGAACTCCTCGGGAGTCTGCCGGTCAATCGTGCCCTTGTGCAGCTGGTCGTAAGGATCCGAAACCGGTACGGTCATGACAATATTGCTGCCGATCAGGCTTGGATCAGCGACAATCAGGTCACGAAGCCCGAACTGGGCACCATTGCTCAGAATCCGTTCGATCTGACGAAGCTCGGATGATTCGAGTTCACCGGGAAAGTGTTCACCGAGGGCCTGCTGCAGAAGTTTCCTGTAATTTCCCCGTGGAAGTTTTTCCGGATCAATCACCTCGGGGCTGACATGAACAGTGATGGTGATGTGGGTCTGGGTGAAGGCCTGGTAGCCGGAGAGGATCAATGAGATGACCAGCGTGGCCAGCATGAGAAAGGCAATCAGGATTGCCGCCAGTCCAAACCCCTGCAGAACGATCTGGTGCCGATTGCGACGTTTGAGAGTGTTCCTGATGCCCTGACCGGCCCCCGGGGGGATGTGCGGCACTCGGCGGAGAGTTTCCGAGCTGTCCGGGGGTGTTTTTGCCATGATCTCAACTGTAGACTTCGCGGTATTTATGGACAATCCTCAGAGCCAGGACATTGATGCACAGTGTCACCAGAAACAGCATCATCCCGAGGGCGAAGGCTGCCAGGGTTTTGGGATTGTCGAATGACGTGTCCCCAATGAGCAGCGTGACAATCTGCACCGTAACTGTTGTGACGCTGTCAAGTGGGTTGAGCGTCAAATGCGCGATGAGGCCGGCGGCCATGACAACAATCATCGTCTCGCCAATTGCCCGGCTGATGGCAAGCAGAACGCCGCCGGCGATCCCCGGCACGGCTGCCGGAAAAAGCACCTTCAGCATGGTCTCGGCACGAGTTGCCCCCAGGGCCAGCGAGCCATCCCGCAGAGAGCGGGGGACTGCGGCAAGCGCATCATCGGCAAAGGATGAGATGAAGGGGATGAGCATAACACCCATGACGCTGCCGGCCGCCAGTGCGGTATTCGGTGAGATGTCAACACCCATGGAAGCCCCGAATCCCCGGATCGCAGGCGCAATCACCAGCACCGCAAAAAACCCGTAAACAACCGTTGGAACTCCGGCCAGAATTTCAAGTACGGGCTTGGCGATCCTGCGGATGGCGAGAGGGGCAAATTCGTTGAGGTAGATGGCGGACATCAGACCGATTGGCACCGAGATGAAAATCGCAATTGCGGTGATGATCAGCGTTCCATTGATCACGGGAATCCAGCCAAACGCCCCTTCGGCAGCGACCTGGTCCTCGCGCATGGGGATCTGGGGCTCCCAGTTGAGACCGAACAGGAATTCGGTCAATGGAACCAGAGTCAGGAAGCGCCCGGTCTCGATCAACAGCGATGCCACAATGCCAACAGTTGTCAGGATGGCGACAACGGAACAGATGGTCATCAGGGCCATCACGATTTTCTCGGTCGCCTGACGGGCGCGAAACGCATGCTGCACCCGGGTCCGGGTCAAAAGGGTTGTCAGCAGGGCGAGGAGAGCGGCAAGCACCACCATCATCAGACTCGCCTGACGATGCAGCGCCAGGTAAGAATCGGTAATGGAAAATTTCCACGCATCCGGCTCCCCAAAGACATAGCCGCTGGCCAGCGACTTGATCTCTGCCAGGAGCTGGACCATCT